>NZ_AEXQ01000083.1:0-48530 GCF_000191865.1 Turicibacter sp. HGF1 | reverse complement strand
GATAGAATCTCTACGGATTCTATCAGTTTTTTTGTTTACACTAATTCTAATGTTTTCATGAAATCTTTAAGTTGTGATTCACGACTTGCACCTGCTAGTGCACACATCGGTTGATCTTGTGTTAATAAAAATCCCATGATAACCTGAGTCAGACTAATGTTTCGTTCTTCGGCTAATTGGTTAATAAGTTTAGCTAGCTCTAAGTTTTTCTCAGTATAATAAGGGCTGTCTTTAACGGCACCCTCGCCAAGCGTTGCTAATTTTGTAAAGAATCCGCTACATAAACTAAAATAAGGCATCGCTAATACATCTGATGTTCGATGGAACTCTAACATTTCTTCGTCCATTGTAACCATTGTTTCATCTGCATAAGGTTTCATATGAATTGAGCCAATGTTATAAAGGGCTTGGTTGGCTACAAATCCGCGATATCCTTTAGACTTTGCATAGTCCATGGCTTCTTTCATACGGGCAGTTGACCAGTTCGAGCAACCATAGTATTTGATTTTTCCATCACGGACGAAGTCTTGCATCGTTTCAATGAGTTCTGATACGGGACGATTTACATCATCACGATGATAGAAGTAAAGGTCGATACAGTCGATTTCAAGTGCGTCTAAACTTTTATTTAAATCGTAAGTCATATCTTCTTTAGATAGACGTGATGTTTGCATGTTTTCAAGAGGGGGATGTCCACCTTTTGTGACAATTACTAAATCATCATGACCACCACGATATTTAATCCATTCGCCGATTACTCGTTCTGAACGTCCGATTTCGCCATCAATCCAGTCGTTATAAATACGAGCTGTATCGATGACATTTCCACCCAATTCAACATATAAATCTAACATTTTGAATGCTTCTTCGCTATCCCAGGCAACACCTGCATTTGCTGTTCCAAAACCAATCGGGCAAAGTGATAAAGTCGTATCTTTAATTTGAATTCTTTGGTTCATAGATATGCTCCTTTTCCATTTTATAAATAAAAGTATGTCATGTTTTAGAGAATTAGTAAATAGAATAAACATTCGAATGTATACCTAAAATAACAGTGTAACAGTCTAGTTAAAACCAAGTAGTTCTTGGTGAAATGGGGATGGGTTCTCAGTACTACGTAGACGAATTTTCATAGTTATCATCGATTGGTAGCTCTACAGAATTTTAAGGTAAAATGCTTTTAAATAAAACTGAGGATGAGGTTAAACAAGATGTTGAATTTCATTTGAAGATGAATTAAAGTTTGTATTCGTTAGAGTAGCTGTTTGATATGGCAAGATGTATTTATACGTTTAGAACGGGAAACATTATAGCGAAGATGTCTGTTTTAGAGTGGGCCCTTGAGCTTTTGGGTGATGACGTGCAACCATTCATTTTCGAATCAATTAGAAGTTGAATGACTGAGGAGGTGACTGTAATGGATGATAAAATTTACTATCTCATTGGCTTATTTGATGAAGTAACTAATGAACAAATTCAAAATATTCATCGAGAGTTATCAAATCATGAAGTTCCATCTTCTTCAATGTGTCCACACTTAACGTTTGGTTCTTGGACGAATGTGGATCTAAATTTGTTATGCCATTGGCTTGAAGAAGTATGTGAAAATCAAGAAGAGATTCAGATTAATTTTAATCATCTTGGTTTATTTTCATTAAAAGTTTCTTTTTTAGCACCCTATGTTTCTAAACAGTTAATAGAGTTTCATGATAAAATTCATGAACGCTTTGAAGAGTATTGTGGACAGATGGGATATAATTATACTGCTAAATCTAATAATTGGGTTCCTCATGCAACCCTTGTTTTGGATGAAGAAGAGGCTGTATTAAGGTCATTACCGGTTATTGCAGAAGCTTTTGTGCCGTTTAGTGGGAAAATTACATCGTTATTATTATGTGAGTTTGGAACATTCGAGGAAATAAAGAAATTTAAATTAAAACAAAGCATGGAGGTTTAGGCCTCCATGCTTTGTTTTTATAGGGCATTTTCTTTGTTAGTTGATGCATCAAAATAATATTTTAATAATTGTTCAATTTCACTTTGAGTTAGCTCTTCATTGTTTGCTGGGGTTGAAGATTGATTTTGAGATGTATTTTTAGGTGAAGTTTCTATACGAATCATAGGGCTATAAGATTGCTTAGTGGAGACTGTACTTAGATAGGCGTAGTTAAATAGTTGTGAGACTGAGAAAGTTAAGAGACATGAAATGATAGCCACTGCTAAAAAACTAAATATTAGTGAACGATTATTGCTTCGACAGTTGTTTAGTATGTTTTTTATCTCTGTTTTTAAAGTGGATTGAATGGTTACTTGATTTATCATCTCATGAGTTGTTTCATCTGCTCCCTCATGTGTCATAGCTAGTGATTCATTTGAAATATCTTCCTTATAATCTTTCATAAAAATACCTCCAATAGTTTAGATGTTAACCTAAAAATAACATAAGAACCTTAAAATTAAATTAAATAATCACAGGCATACTTGAATATAATTTCATGAGATGAAGGAGGATTGAAAATGAGGGATATAAAACAACTTATTAATCAAATGACTCTCCAAGAGAAAGCAGGAATGTGTTCAGGACTTGATTTTTGGCGTTTAAAATCAGTTGAACGATTAGGAATTCCCAAGGTGATGGTTAGTGATGGCCCACATGGGTTACGTAAACAAAAAGATGGCGCAAGTGATGTAAATGACAGTATTAAGGCAGTTTGTTTTCCAGCCGGGTGTGCAATAGCCTGTTCATTTGACCGCGATTTACTCTATAATCTTGGTATTTTACTTGGTGAGGAATGCCAAGCAGAAAATGTTTCAATCTTGTTAGGTCCAGCGGTGAATATTAAACGTTCTCCCTTATGTGGACGAAATTTTGAATATTTCTCAGAAGACCCGTATTTGTCATCAGAGATGGCTTGTAATTATATTCAAGGTGTTCAAAGTCAGGGTGTTGGAACAAGTTTGAAGCACTTTGCTGCTAATAACCAAGAGTCACGCCGTATGACAGCAAGCGCTCAAATAGATGAGAGAACGTTGAGGGAAATTTACTTAGCTAGTTTTGAGAATGCTGTTAAAGTAGGAAAACCATGGGCAGTGATGTGTTCTTATAATCGAATTAATGAAGTCTTTGCTTCTGAAAATAAAAAGCTATTAACAGATATTTTAAGACATGAGTGGGAATTTGACGGATATGTGATGAGTGATTGGGGAGCTGTTAATAATCGAGTAGAAGGATTAAAAGCAGGTCTTGATTTAGAAATGCCAGGAAGTCATGGAACAAATGATAAATTGATTATTGAAGCTATTAATAAAGGGATATTAGATGAAACGACTTTAGATGAGGCTGTTGAGCGAATTGTAACGAAGATTTTTGAATTTGTGGATAACCGACAGGATGCTATTTTTAATCGAGATGTGCATCATGAAGCAGCAAGTAAGATTGCAACGCAGAGTGCGGTGTTGTTAAAGAATGATGGGGTTTTACCACTAAATAAAGAGGCCAAGATTGCTTTTATTGGGGCGTTTGCTAAGAGTCCTCGTTTTCAAGGAGGGGGAAGCTCGCATATTAATACGTATAAAGTTAATAGTGCACTCGAAGCGGTGTCAAATGTGACGTCGGTAAGTTATGCACAGGGATATGAGTTAGACGTCGATCAAATCAATGAAGAGTTAGTTCAAGAAGCGATTCAAGTTGCTAAATCTTCAGAAGTGGCTGTGATTTTTGCTGGATTACCCGATTTTTTTGAGTCAGAGGGTTATGACCGGACACATATGCAACTTCCAAATTGTCAAAATGAATTGATTAAAGAAGTAGTGAAGGTTCAACCAAATACGGTTGTCGTGTTACATAATGGATCACCAGTCGAGATGCCATGGATTCATGATGTTAAAGGGGTTCTTGAGATGTATTTAGCTGGTCAAGCGGTTGGATTGGCGACAATTGATTTGTTGTTTGGGCGCGTAAATCCAAGTGGAAAGTTAGCCGAAACATTCCCCTTAAAGCTTTCAGATAATCCATCATATTTAAATTATCAAGTTGTGGATGATTTAATTCATTATCGCGAGGGAATTTTTGTAGGATATCGATATTACGATAAAAAAGAAATGAATGTTTTATTCCCATTTGGATATGGATTAAGTTATACAACATTTGAATATCATGATTTAGTTTTAAGTCGAAAAGAAATGTTAGATACGGATGAACTTGTTGTTAGCTTGAAAATCACGAATACAGGAGCGGTAGCAGGAAAAGAAGTGGTTCAACTTTATGTGAGTGATTTAACTCATCTGACAATTCGTCCTATAAAAGAGTTAAAAGATTTTGTGAAAGTTGAGTTACAAGCGGGAGAGACAAAAGAAGTTCAGATGACACTCGATAAACGAGCTTTTGCTTGGTATAATGAAACTATTTCAGATTGGTATGTAGGCACTGGTGAGTATGAAATTTTAATTGGAAAATCTTCAAGAGAGATTGTTTTAAAAGATGTCATTAAAGTCCAAAGCACAGTGGAGTTACCATTTAAAGTCACAGCAAATACAACGTTTGGTGACTTAATGAAGCATGAAACATTAAGACCTATTATTGAATCCTTAGCTAAACAGATTGATATTTCTAATGTAGGGCAGGAGATAGACTTCAATCTTGAGCTAATTCAGGATACACCACTTCGTGAACTTCGCACTATTCAAAATATCGATAATGCAATGATTGAGTATTTAATTCAAACATTTAATCATTATTTATCTTAATTTTTTGAATAAAAATTATATAAAATACAGAAATTAGTCATGTAACATATTCTTAAAGGAGGCGGCTTATATGAAGCTAGCACCTGGAGAGTTACATAATTTAAAACAATTAACAATGAAGCGTTGTAGTCATTTAACTAACCAGGCTTTATATAAAGATAATGCTAAAGTTAATGCTACTAAATCTAGCTGATACTAGTACGTTTCATTTAGAAACAATGGCTTTTAGTTTTCTTTAATGTAGTACAGAGGAGATATATCGCGATGATATATCTCCTTTTTTATATTCAATTAGGTTCCGTCTAAAATATTTAAATTAATTTTCATTATCAATTAGAGTATTTAATTGATAAAATATCAGTTTTTATATTCACAAATAAACTCAATTTGATTATTATATTAATATAACTCTTTGCACTGCATATAAATCTACAGTACAAACTGAACAGGCAGCGACTAAGTCGTGTGGCCGGGTTGCTTAGCAACAGCAGATTTAATTATTCATATTGATGATAATTAACATCTGTGGGACAGTAAAATGTTTCACGGATGTTTTTTTATGTCCTTGTGAGACATTTTGCTCGTAAAACCATAGTAGTGAGGGTTATGAGAACGAAACTATGGGAGGATTAAGTATGAAGAAAAAAACTGATAAACAAATTGCTATGCGAGTATCAGCCGTCTCAATTATTGGAAATATTGCACTTTCTGTTATTAAATTACTTGCTGGTATTGTAGCTAATTCAGGAGCTATGATTTCAGATGCGGTTCATTCAGCATCAGATGTTATTTCTACATTTGTTGTTATTATTGGATACAACTTCTCAAGTAAAGGTTCAGATAAAGATCATCCTTATGGTCATGAACGTTTAGAATGTATTGCAGCATTATTTTTAGCAGCCATTTTATTTGCAACCGGTGTTGGAATTGGAATAGAAGGAATAAACAAAATTCTTCAAGGAAATTATGGAAACTTAGCGATTCCGGGAGCTATTGCACTTGTTGCGGCAGTTATTTCAATCGCCTTTAAAGAATGGATGTTTTGGTATACAAGACACGCTGCTAAAAAAATTAATTCGAGCTCTTTAATGGCAGATGCATGGCATCACCGTTCAGATGCTTTATCATCGGTTGGAAGCTTTATTGGAATCTTTGGAGCCAGACTTGGATTTCCAATCCTTGATCCAATCGCCTCAGTTATTATTTGTTTATTTATTTTAAAAGCAGCTTTTGAAATCGGACGCGATGCTGTGGATAAATTGACGGATAAAGCCTGTGATGATGAAACCATTAATGAAATGATTAAGTTAATAAAAGCTCAATCAGGTGTTATTAATATAGATGAAATTAAAACACGATTATTTGGAAATAAAATTTATGTTGATGTTGAAATTAGTGTAGATGGAAATCTAACACTTAATGAAGCTCATGATATTGCACAAAATGTACATGATGCTATTGAATCTAAATTTGAACACGTCAAACATTGTATGGTGCATGTTAATCCAGATACAACAAATATGACGTGCCATAAAAAAATTTCTCAAAGTGCCATGTAAGGCACTTTTTTTTATTTTAAACAGAGTATAATGAACTTAATCAAGGGGGGATTAGATGATTAAATTGAAGCATCTTTATATTAGAGAAGCAACGGTTACTGATGTGGAAACACTTGTGGTATGGTGGGCGACTGGTGAACTGATGCAACATGTTGGCTTTCCCAATGGGATTAGAACAAATATTGAAAAGTTAAGAACAGAACTTGAAATTCAAAAAGAGGATATTCAACCAACAAGTAAAAGATTTATGATTGTGAAAAATGATGGTTTTTCAATTGGAGAACTATCCTTTCATAATTTAGATCTTACGAATAAAAGTTGCGAAATCGGAATTAAGATATGTGAGCTTAGCGAACAAGGAAAAGGATATGGAGAAGAAGCGCTTCGAGGTTTTATTAATTATCTTTTTAGGACGTATGAGCTTCATCGTATTGAGCTTGATACGTTACTTGAAAATAAACGAGCACAACATCTTTATCAAAAAGTTGGTTTTAAGGTAGTAGGAGTTAAACGTGATGTTTGGCTTGATCCAGAAGGGAATTATCGAAGTGCTGTGGTGATGGATTTATTAAAAAATGACTTCTATTAAGAAGTCATTTTTTTATCTAAGAAAATTAATTTCGTTATAATTATATTGACGAAATTATACTATCATATTATGATAAAGTTAAGTTAAGGGAGGAATGAAAGTGGATATTAAACAAAAATGTGCTAAAGAAGCATTGAAGCTAATTCCTAAGTCAGGGGTTATCGGACTTGGTGGTGGAAGTACGATTAGTTATTTAATTGATGAAATTAAGGAAAATAAATTGAACGTTCAAATTGTAACGCCTTCTGTAAAAACTAAAATGCTCTGTCTTGAAAAGGAATTAACCGTCCTTGATCCTATGGCAATTCATCAAATTGATATTGCTTTTGATGGGTGTGATGAAGTAGATGCTAATTTTAATGCTTTAAAGAGTGGCGGTGGCATTCATACACGTGAAAAATTAATCGCATCGATGTCAAAAGACTACGTACTGTTAATTGATGAAACGAAGTTTAGTGAGGTTTTAACGTTTAAGCATCCAGTAGTTCTTGAAGTACTTGAATCAGCGATTTCTTATGTTCAATACGAGGTTTTAAAACTTGGAGGCGTTCCAGTGATGCGTCATTCAAGTGCAAAAGATGGATTTACGATTACGGAGAATGGTCATTATCTAATGGATGTGACGTTTTCTCAAGTATCAGATATTAAAGAGTTAAATGTAAAGTTAAATGAAATCTGTGGTGTGATTGGGACATCATTATTTACAAAAGAAGTGACTAAGGTTTTAATTGTGGATCAATTAATGGCAAAGGAGTGTTAAAATGAAAAAATTAAATTGGGCAATTTTAGGACCAGGATTAATTGCAACTGAGTTTGCACAAGCCTTACTAAATGTACATGGAGAAATTTATGCCGTTGGATCAAGGACGTTAGAAAAAGCAGAAGCGTTTGCTAAAAAATATCAGGTACAAAAAGCTTATGGAAGTTATGACGAACTATTAGCAGATTCAAATGTGGATGTTGTCTATATTTCAACCCCTCATTGTAATCACTATGAATATATTATGAAAAGTCTTCACCAAAATAAGCATGTGCTATGTGAGAAGGCCATTACGGTGAGTAGCTCAGAGTTAAAAGAAATTACTGAGTTGGCAGCCACTAAAAATTTAGTTGTTTCAGAAGCGATGACGATTTACCATATGCCTCTTTATGAAAAACTGAAACAAGTTGTACAGACCGGAAAATTAGGAACTTTAAAAATGGTCAATGTATCTTTTGGGAGTTGTAAGGAGTATGATGTGACGAATCGTTTCTTTAGCCCAGATCTTGCAGGGGGGGCATTACTTGATATTGGAACGTATGCTTTATCATTTGCTCGTTTCTTCTTATCAGCACAACCTCATGAAGTGTTAACGACAGTTAAAAAGTTTGAGACAGGTGTAGACGAGCAATCAGGAATCATTTTGAAAAATGATGCAGATGAGATGGCGGTCGTGACATTAACGATGCGTGCTAAGATGCCAAAGCGTGGTGTGGTAGCAGGAGATTTAGGATTTATAACAGTTGATAACTTCCCACGTGCAACACGTGCTATGATTACGTATCTTGATGGAACAACAGAGGTTGTTGAAGCGGGAGTCGAGGCAAAGGCGCTTGAATATGAAATCTTAGATATGGAAAACTATATTTTAAATAACGGTGGAGATGATGTTCTTCAGTTATCAGTAGATGTGATGGATATTATGACTGATGTCAGAAATCAATGGGGAATTAAATATCCATTTGAAAAATAAGGAGTTTTACTTCATGACTAAAAATGTGTTAGATAAAATTTTTGCGGTGTATGATGATTTATATGAAGCAGAGAAAAAAATAGCAACATATATTTTAAACAACCAGGAACAAGTCATTGAGATGACCGTTTCTTCTTTAGCATCTGCGAGTGGAGCTAGTGAAGCAACCATTATCCGTTTTTGTAAAAAGTGCGGATATAAAGGATTTCATGATTTAAAGATGAATATTGCAAAACAAATGATGAATTCAGGTTCAGTTAATTCAAATGATTTGAATGTAAGTAATTTAAAACAATCACTAAAAAATATTTTAGATAATAAAGTAGATGAGCTAACTCAAACGATTTCTTTGATGGATGAAAAAACGGTTGAATCGGTCCTTGATTTATTAGAAAAAGCAAGAGTTGTACAATTTGCCGCTGTTGGAAATACGATTCCTGTTGCACTTGATGCAGCTTACAAATTTAATCAAATTGGAATTAGTGCGGTTGCCACGCCAATTCATGAAACACAACTTGCACTTACTTATACGTTAACAGAGCAAGATATTATTATTGTCATTTCAAATTCAGGAGCTTCAAAAGATTTAGTGACTCTTATTGATGCAGCTAAAAAACACAATATTAAAGTCGTTGGAATTACGAATCATGATAATTCTCCAATTGCTGTTCTTTGTGATTATCACATTACCACGTTCTCAAGAGAGCGTCTATTCTTCAATGAATACTGTTTCTCTCGCATATCTGCGATGACTGTCATTGAAGTGTTATTTCTTTTATTAACATCTAAAAAACGAGATGCCTATCAAATCATGAATCAACATGAGCAAGCAATGGCAGATGATAAAATATAAACAGAATCATCTATGTTTTCTTTTTGGTGCAAATTAGTATTATAAATAGTAACAATATGATAAAATGGTAAAATTATCAATGGGTAACAGAATTGAAGAGAATAGGTGGGTTATTTTTGAATATTTTTACTATGATAAATGGATGGGGATCCGCAATCAAATGTAGTACCAGGATTCCAAATTTTAATTTTAAAAATATAATTTTTGAAAAAAACAGACCAGATTTAGAAGAAACTACATTAGTACAATCATCATTTGATAATTTATTAATGCAATTACCTATAACAATTATTAAAACAAAACATATTGTTAGAGATAAACAATGCAAGCATCTATATCCTGATATGTTACAGGCGGTGATTAAAAATAAGACGTCTGTAAAGATTAAAGATGTTGTTGTAGCCTTTGTCGCATGGGATAAAGACAATAGTCCGGTTAAAATAAAAGAAAGTATTGACTTTGGTGACGGGGCTTATATTAAAACAGTTAACTATACAGATATTAATTTAATTCCTGGTGGAATATTTAAAGGCCAAAGAAGATTAGAAATTGATGAAAGTTGTGAAATAAACACATTCAAATCCATTGTTTTATCGTACACCAATTATAAAGAAGAAACATGGATTAATCCACAATTTGAAAAATTCTGCAGTCTTTATGAAGGAAAACAATTGAATTAATTGATTTAAGAATATTAAATAAAAATGCGTCCTTTTAATAGAGACGCATTTTTTTATGAGGCATTTATCAAAGATATAAAAAACCGTGAGTGCCTCACGGCAGTCATGGTTTAGAAATAGGAGTGTAGAGCTATAAAAAGGAGGAACTTTAGTATATGGGTTGGATCACCAACCACTACTTATAGTTTCTACTAAATCCGACAAATTATTCAATTAAATTAAATAACACTTTTCTTATTAACCACAAATAATCAGAAAAGTGTTATTTTTATTTATGCACTTAAAAGAGGAACCTGGCTAAGCTAGGTTGAGATTTCCCCAAACTTTGTTCGCACTATCCACAACTAGTTTTAATTTGTTCCACTGATCCTCATGTGTAATAAGATTTCCTTCTTCAGTTGAGGCAAATCCACACTGCGGACTTAAACATAACTTATTAATATCCACATATTGAGATGCTTCTTTGATTCTTTCAATAATTAAATCTTGATTTTCAAGTTCGGCATGTTTCGTTGTAATAAGTCCAAGAACAACAAATTGGTCTTGGATGAAACGCAAAGGAGCAAAATCACCGTTACGGTCTGTATCATATTCAAGGAAGAACGCATCTACTTTCGCATTGCCAAATAAGATTTTGGCAACAGGCTCATAACCACCTGATGAAAACCAAGAAGAACGGAAATTCCCATGACAAACATGAAGCCCAATTTTTAAATCATCAGGACGATCCCCAATAATATCATTAATCATATTTACACAATCAAAGCATAACTCATCTACATCAATTCCTTGATCAATGTAACCTTGACGATACTCTTTTGACGCAAACACACCCCAGCTCGTATCATCTAACTGCAAATAACGACACCCTAAGTCATAAAATGCTGCAACCGCCTTGCGATACGTCTTCACAATATCTGCACGTAATGCTTCATTACTTTCATAAACTGGATTTTCATTATATCTTGAGTCAATAAGTGCTCCTACCATATAAAGCATACTTGGTGATGGAATCGTCATTTTGGCAACATGATCACCTGCTATTGATTTTAAAAACTTAAAATCTTCAAGCATAGGATGATTAGTAAAATCTAATTTACCAGATACATAAACTGTTTCAGCCTTTGTATCCACATCATGAAAATGATAACCTTCTTCTACCTCATACTTTGTTACGCCATCTAATCCTTCTAGGAAATCTAAGTGCCACCAAGCACGTCTAAATTCTCCATCAGTTACAAACTGTAACCCTGCGTCCTTTTGTTTTTGAACTAATTTTTTAATCTCATCATTCTCAATATCGCGTAACTCATCATCAGATAAAAATCCAGACTGATGTAATTTACGGGCTTCCTTAATACTATCTGGTCGTAAAAAGCTTCCTACAACCTCCGCTCTAAATGGTGCTACATGACGTGATTCTCCTTTAATAACCATTATATTTTCCCCCTTTATTTTTAGCTCAAAAAAACACTAGAGAATCGTCCTCTAGTGCTTAATAGCGCTAATTAACATTCTCTTATCTACCGAGATTTAGGACAAGAAATTCACGCTAAGGGGTGAGCAACAGAACCCTCAGCTATCTTCCTATGGTGGATAAAAATATTATTTCTGAATGTAGTCCCTTCACTGCTCTTGATAAGAATATTTAATTTTCTTTAAAGGTATTTTAATATATTTACCAATATTTGTAAATATCTATCTTACAATTAAGGTATAATTATCGATTAAACCTTGATCACTGCGAACTGCAATTTTCCCTTCAAACTTAATCTTATTTGTATTTGTATCTAAAATAGATAGATATTGAGTTGAATGACTTTGTTTATAAGCTATATAAAGAATATATAATTTATTGTCATGAGCAATGGTCTGTTCAATCCAGAAGTAATCGTACTGATTAAGTTCTTCTGTAAAACTTGGTGTTATGACCTCAGTAGAACTGATTGAAGCATCATACGTATAAATTCCTGAATCTGAAATTAAATATAGCTTATTATTTTTAACAATTAATTGATTTGGATAGATATTTAGGTTCAAGTCTATCGTTTTTGGTTCTTCGGTTTCTAAATCTAAAGACAGGAGTTGTAATTGATCTGAATGACTTGGATATCCTGTCATGTATAACATTTTTCCATCTGTTGTAGCAGTTCCTGAATAATCACTTGATAATTCGAATTTAAAAGTTGTACGTAATGTATCAGGGTTGAATGTATAAACAAGAATTCGAGAATTAGAATTCATTCTTCCGTAAGTTGTTAAAATGTAATAATAGGTTCCGTTATAGTCTGTAATATATTCACTGTCTCGTCCTTCTTGGGATGAGAATTCCTTTAACGCTACAGTAGTCGTTGTAATTTGATTTGTCTTTTTATTTTTAACAGCTAGACGACTCGTTGCCACATCAGCTGAGTAGGGGAATGAGGTATCAAACTGACTTGTGATAACATAGTCATCATTTTCAAACGTTTTAGCCCAAGGAGCATTTCTGTAAAGTTCTCTATTATCTAACTTTTCATCATCCATTGAATAGAAATAATCATATGTTGTGGGTGACATTTGAAAAGTGTCACTCTCAAGTAAAACTTTTGAGTAATTTGATTGATCCGTTTTAATAATTCCTTTAAGTGCAACTCCATCTAGTTCACTTAGATTCCCACTAATATTTTCTATTTTAAAATCTTGATTTAATTCAACCCGTTTCACATTTGTCATGAACGCCAGAGATCCTAACGAAATAAGACTAGCTGTAGTTAATCCGATCATATGATATAGTTTCATCATTTCACCTCTTTAAATTGACACTTTTTTATTTAGTAGCCAAGTGCTGATACCGTAACTTAAGACAGTCCCAATTAGAACAAATCCAAAGTTTACAAAGAAACGCTCATCTACAAATAAAAATAGTGATTTAGTATATAGGAAGACTGCAATATTGGCAATTCCATAGAATATCCCGAAGATAATTCCAAATATTCTTTTTGATCGGTCACTTAAGACAAAGACAGAAATAAGACCAAACATTAATATAACGAATAGTAATTTATAGATAAAATCAGTCATCGTTAGTGGAAGTACAAAATTGATGAATTGTGATTGAAGTAAGGCCCCTTGCACTAAATGTTTTCCGGTAAGTCCATCAGGTAGTAATGTGTTTAGGAGTAGTGAACCAATACCTAAATTTAAAAGTACGATGGCGTAATAAACAAAGACTGATAGGATAATCACGATTAATTTTGATAATAAAATAGACGTTCTTTGTCCCTTTAAAGATAACAACATGTAGATTCGTTTTGAAGAACCAATCCATTCTTTATACCATAGATAAAGGCCTAGGCAGATGATGATGATAGCGAAAAGAATGAAGATTCCAATAATTAATATTTGATTATCGAGTATTGATGCTAGTGTAACATGACCATTATTTTGGACGTAGTCATCAATAGAGCTATCTAATAGAGTAGGAATTAATTTTTTCTTTAAATCACTAATTTCTTTGAAAAAGAGGCTTCCTGTTAGAACGGTCATCAAGGTAAATAATGAGATGAGCCACGGAATAATTTTTTTGACTTCGATTTCAATTAAAGTTAAAAGTTTCATGTTACTATACCTCACTATATAAAGTTCGCATTTTATCCACAATGCTTAAACCTTCGTTTTGAGCTTCTTCTTTTGAGAAGCTTGCAAAGACTTGACCTTCTTCAAGCAAGACGATATGATCGGCAATATCTTGAATTTCATCAATTTCATGCGTCGTAATAATGACTGTTTGACCGTCTTCTAAGAATTCTGACTTTAAAAGATTGATAAACGACTGGCGTGTGAAAACATCGATTCCACTGAAAGGTTCATCGAGTAATAAATAAGGAGCGTCTTGGCACATCCCAACAATGATATTAAAACGTGCTAAATTACCTTTTGATAATTCTTTTAGTTTTTTATCCGTTGGAACCTTGAAAAACTTTAACATACGTTCTGCTTTTTCGAGGTTAAAGTTTTTATAAAAGACTTGTGCAAAACTTAAGTTCTGTGGAATCGTCCATCCTAAATCATGAATTGGAATATCTGGAATATAAGCCATTTTATTAATGTTTTGTTGTGTAATAGGCTCTCCATCTACTAGGATTTTCCCCTTTGAAATAGGAACTAATCGCATAATTGCTTTCATCGTTGTACTTTTTCCAACACCATTCAATCCCAGTAAACAAGTAATTTCACCCTTTTTAAATTGAATGGATACATCATCTAAAACTGTTTTTTTACCATAACGCTTTGTGACATTTTGAAGTTCTAGCATCATAATCCTCCTTGATTTGTTGATGAAAGAATTATATCTGTTAAATTTTAAGAAATAGTTACCGAAAAAGTGAAGATATTCTTAATATCATCTTAAGAAATAGATAAGTTGTATGTAGTTGAAACTTGTATATGAACCGTAGGGGGATGTTAGTACGGAATGTATTGATTAGGTATTATGCTTGATACGAGAACATCACTAAAGCTCGTGTATGGTGGAGTAAATTTAACAGTATGCTTTGAAATATTTCTTAGATTATCTAAATTTAGAGTAACTAAACCCAATCTTAACCGTTCTAAATGAACTTGATATCAAAGTAGAAAAACCTATTTTTATCGCTACTAATGTATGCAATATTACTATGACGTGATAAGGATATAAAATTATTCATTAAAAGAATTAAAAAAGTACTAAATCATTGATCTAGTACTTTTTTAATTCTGCGAAGACGGCGACGTCGTTCATTCAGAAGATATCCAGTTAGTGTTGATATAAGTGTGATGAATGTAATAGTAAAGAAGGTAACCCAGCTATAATGAAGTTTAGTAGCTGTGTTTTCAATGAATAGCATGAGAACTAGGTTCACAAATAATAAAGAAACACTGGCACAAGATCCTAAAACACTAATTAAACGTAAATTTTTTAATAATACAATCATCACCAATCATCCTTTTTTAAAATTATAATAATTTTTCCTGTGGATAATGTGTGCATTTTCCTAAAAGGTACTTATAATATCTCATATAAGTAGAGTGAAATTTGCCGAATTTATACATTCAATTTACGCAATAAAGTTCACGAAAAAACAAATTGTGATTTATCCTAATCTCAATTTTAACAAGCTGTGGATAATATTTTATGGTGAAAATTGGTCGAAAAAAAAGATATATCGTTTAGAAATTTTATGTTAAGATTGTCTTTGTGTATTTTTTGAGATGTCGTAAAATGTCGGACTCTTGAAAAATTTTTTTTATGATTAAAAGAGAGGAAGAGGTGAGCGATGTTGATTACTATTGGAGCGATGATTGGTGCAGGTAAAACAAGCTTAGCCACACTTGTTGCAGATCATTTCAATTCAGATGTATTTTTTGAAAGTGTTGATGATAATCCGATTCTACCGTTATTTTATACGTCAACAGAAGAAGAGATTCAAGCGAATCGATATCCATTTTTATTGCAGTTATGGTTTTTAAATACTCGTTTTAAAAGTATTAAAGAGGCTTTAATACAAGATAATAATGTACTAGACCGTAGTATTTATGAAGATTGGTATTTTGGTGCGACTTGTTGCTAGACAAAGGGAAGCGAGGGTTTCCTACAAAACTAGCCTAATTATTATAGATTAATAATTAGAACTATTATTGCGAAGAGTAGAATGATAGGGTAACGCCTTGAAATGCTCTCTCAAAGTTACGATTAGCATAACATTGAGTGAACAATGGTGTGTTAAAAGCTCGTTAAAACGGACTAGGTATTACCGTAAGATGTGGTTAAACAAATCACAACACGAAAAGCGAACTAGAGGTAGTCGAGTAATATATGGTTCTAGAGTCCATAAACTATCTATGGTTAGGATGCTTGCTATAAATAGAGCTGACGAAGTTGGGAATGTAAGGGTCTAAAACCAGAACTTCTCGAAAGGGATGTATCATCTAAGTATGATTTTAGTGTGGGTGAGTAAGACTCGAAGTTATGAAAATCCATATAGTGTTACAGGCACTATCAAGCTAAAAGGCTCAGACCAACGACCTAAGGATAGATGTAAGGATAGCAATAATGGAACAAGGGAAGCATGGAATATGGAGTGTTCACTCACTATGAAGTATTAATAAGGAAATGTTAAACAACTATAACTTATTTTAATCCATGTGAAAGTGGTGGCATGAAGCTATGAAATATTTTGTAATGAAATATGAGCAATAGCCACTAGACAATTTGAAGTTAAAACTTTAGAAGTTAAATAATTTTAATCAAGGTTCGAGTAAGACTAAGAGATGTTGTAGAACTATCTGAAATTGAATTTCAGATAAGGAGACAGACTTGACAACTAAAATCTTAAAGAAACAGAAACTCAGGAACAACGAGTATTACGATATACAAGATGTTTTTGACAGCTTATACAGTGAGTCTCTAGAAAACAAAAACTTCACTAAACTTATGGAGTTAATTACAAATAGAGAAAATATCTTATTAGCATACAGAAACATCAAAAAGAATAAAGGTTCAATGACTAAGGGAACAGATGGCAGAGACATAACGTTCTACAGTAATATGCCACAAGATGTGTTTGTAAAACATATCCAAAATATGTTCCGAAATTATCATCCTAAAAGTGTTAGAAGAGTCGAAATCCCTAAACCAAATGGGAAAATGAGACCTCTAGGGATACCATGTATGGGGGACAGAATTGTACAACAATGTATCAAACAAGTTCTTGAACCTATATGTGAAGCCAAATTCCACAAACACAGTTACGGATTCAGACCGAATAGGTCGACACATCATGCTATATCAAGAAGTATGTCTTTAATAAATATGAACAAACTTCACTATGTGGTTGATATTGATATAAAAGGTTTCTTTGATAACGTAAATCACAGTAAATTAAAGAAGCAAATGTGGAAATTAGGAATACAGGATAAAAACCTAATCTCTATAATTGATAAAATTCTTAAATCAGAAATCGATACTGTTGGAGTTCCAACAAAAGGCACTCCACAGGGAGGTATTTTATCGCCACTTCTCTCTAACATAGTTCTTAATGAACTTGACTGGTGGATAAGTAGTCAATGGGAATCATTTCAGACAGACCATGACTACACAAGCATTAGAAAGAATGGATATGTAGACCAATCTAACAAATACAAAACAATGAAAACCACTAACTTAAAAGAGATATGGCTCGTGAGGTATGCAGATGACTTTAAAATATTCTGTAGAGACTATGAAACTGCTAACAAGATATATATAGCAACCAAACAATGGTTGAAAGAAAGACTCAGTTTAGAGATAAGTGAAGATAAATCGAAAATTACTAATCTCAAAACAAATTATACCGAATTTCTAGGTTTCAAACTAATGGCTAAACCAAAGAAAGGGAAATATGTATGTCAAAGTAGAATGTCTGAAAAGGCACAAGATAGTGTAACTACAAAATTAAAACATCAGATAGTCTACATGAGAAGTAATTATGAATCTAAACAAGTAAACAAACTAAATGCTATGATTCTAGGAGTTCACAACTACTATAAGATAGCAACAAATGTCAGTTTAGACTTCAATAAAATAAATTACTTAACATCAATAACCTTACACAACAGATTAAAACAAGTAATTTCTGACAAACCTTCAACTTCCAAAGCTTTCAAAAAGTTTTATGGTAAGTATAAAGGAAAGATAAGAACAATTAGTAATGTAAGTATATATCCTATCAACGGAATATCTACATCACCACCAATGAACTTCACTCAAGAGATTTGCAACTATACAGTTACAGGTAGAGCGTTAGTGCATAAGAAGTTAAACAACAATTATCATCTTCTAGTCAGATACCTACTAAACAACGTTAGAGATTGTGAATCCACTGAATACAGTGACAACAGAATATCACTAATGATAGCACAAAAAGGTAATTGTGGTGTGACAGGAGAACCTCTTAACATATGCGATATGCAATGTCATCATAAACTTCCTAAATCACAGGGAGGAACGGATGCGTATAAAAACCTAATATGGGTTAATGAAGATATACACAAATTGACACACGCAACTAAAGAGGAAACAATAAATAAATACTTACATAAACTAAAACTTAACGAGAAAAGTCTTGAGAAACTTAATTCTTTAAGAGAACAAGTTGGAAATTTAACTATTTAAATAATAACTGAAAATTGTTGGAACGCTGTATGAGCTGGAAACTCTCACGTACGGTGTGAAGTGGGGGAAAAGATGGAGATAACATCAAAGTCTTACCTATCACTATCTAAAGTTAATAAAGATTTAGGTCGTATTTCAGATTTAGAATTCAGTTTATATGAGAGTCTTTTAAATAATATGATGGAAGAATTAAACGAAATTCCAAAAAAATCACCAGATTTAATGATTTATTTATCGGGAAGTTTCGAAACTATTTTAAATCGTATTAAAAAACGTGGGCGTGAGTATGAATTAGATGAAGGATTAGTATCCTACTATTATGAGTTATGGAAAGGATACGATCAATGGATTTACGAGCATTATAAAGCAAGTGAAGTTCTTGTAATTAATATCGATGAATTTGACTATGTGAATAATGAAGAACATAAAATGAAAGTTTTATCCATGATTGAAGAGAAATTAAAAGAAATTAGAAGTTTATAACATCAAGTGGAGGGCAACATGAATATTTTGTTTAGTATATTAGCACTAGTATGTTTACTAGGAATTGCATTTATTTTATCAACAGATAAGAAAAGTATTAAAGTTCAAACGGTTGTAATGGGATTATTATTACAAATTATTTTGATTTTCTTCGTTATTAAAGTACCAGTTGGACAAGTGATTTTAGAAAATTTAGCAATGGGTGTAAATTCTATTGTTCAAATGGGAATGGAAGGAGTTAATTTCGTTTTCGGTGGAATTTCAGATAGTTACGTTTTTGCAATTAATGTCTTATCATTAATCGTCTTTACATCAGCTCTAATTTCAGTTCTATATTTCTTAAAAGTTATCCCATTTTTAGTTAAATATGTTGGAAAAAGTGTTGCCAAATTAATGGGAACAACAGATGTTGAGACATTTGCAGCTGTTGGAAATTGTTTCTTGAGTGGAACAGAGTCTCCGTTATTAATCAAACCATATCTTCCAAAATTAACAAAATCTGAATTGTTTGCTGTAATGGTTGGAGGATTTGGTTCAGCATCAGCTAGCATCTTAGCAGGATATGCATTAATGGGAATTGATATGAGATACTTATTAATTGCTGTATTTACAGTTCCATTTAGTACATTAATGGTTTCTAAAATTATGGTTCCTGAAACGGAACAATCATTAACAGAAAATGCAGAAGTATCCGGATCTGAATCTGATAGTTTATTCGAAGCAATTTCTGAGGGAACAGGAAATGGATTAGGATTAGCTTTAAATGTAGGGGCAAGTTTAATTGCCTTCGTTGGATTAATTGCAGTTATTAATGCCTTCTTAGGATTATTCGATACAAATCTTTCACAGTTATTCGGATATGTTTTCCTACCATTTGCGTATTTATTTCATGTACCCTCAAATGAGGCTTTCACATTTGCTACATTAGTTGGAACAAAGTTTGGTATCAATGAGTTTGTTGCTTATGGAGACATGGTTAATGTTATGGGAGCATTATCACCTCGTACAAACGCTATTTTGGCTGTTGTATTATGTAACTTTGCTAACATTTCATCAATTGGAATTCAAGTTGGAGGATTCAATTCCTTCGCCCCAACACGTAAAAAAGAAGTTGCTAAATTAGGATTTAAAGCATTAATTTGTGGAACAATCGCTACGTTAACAACAGGAGCGATTTTAGGAATGTTTATTTAAATCGACAATCTGTTTCTAAATTTTATCGAAAAAAATCGTTACAAGTCGTAACGATTTTTTTTATGTCTTAAAACAAAAAAATATTAAAAATTTAATGATAAACGATAACTTTTTAATATTTTAAACATATAATTTTAGTGTAAGAGAAAAGAAAATTTGGGGTGAGCGTAATGAAGAAGTTAGCTAAGTATTTAGATTTATTTTTAAAGGTTGGTTTTTGGGTTTTAATTATTCTTAGTCCGCTAATGATTATCACGATGGTCGGAGTTGAAACTTTGATGAATAATCCAGCTATTCCTGATACTTTAAAATTAGAAACAAATTTTGTTTATCATGGATTAAGCTTTGTGATGAATTCAAATCTGGATAACTATAATTATATGTCATGGCTATCGGTCATTGAATTATTAATTGGAAATAGTGTCTTGTTATATAATATAGTTCAAATTAGAGGGATTTTAGCTGGGGTATTAGAAGATAATCCATTTAGTAAACAAATAATTAAATGTGTTAAAAAGTTAGCATATGGAATTATAATCGGAAGTCTTATCTTTTCAACTACACAAGCCATTATAAATTATTTATCACTAAATCATTTAAATATTTTAGAATCACTTTATCAAGCAGGAATTGAAGTAAATTATACCTTTAATATTTTTGAAAACTCACTCATTGTGGAAGGGTTGTTAGTTTTACTATTAGCACATGTCTTTCAATACGGACTTCAGTTACAAGAAGAATATGATGCTACACTTTAAGGGAGGAAATGAATGATGGCCATTATAACAAGACTTGATCGGATGCTTGCGGATCGAAAAATGCATTTATCGGAACTTGCAGACCGAGTAGGTGTATCTATTGTTAATTTATCAAATTTAAAAACAGGTAAAGTTAAAGCAATCCGATTCTCCACTTTAAATGCGATTTGCAAGGAATTGAATTGCCAACCTGGAGATATATTAGAGTATACGGATGAAGATTAATTTTAATGCTTTAAAGATGTGAATAGAAATAGGTGATAAGTGAAAGGATTTTATAAAGTCTACAGTGCTAGAGAGATTGTGAGATGCATATCCATATAATAAGGAAAGGATAAAGAAGGATGTGAAGACATGTCTAAAGAAGAGATGATTGTTGATTTATTTAAATGTATCGGGAATCCGACGCGATATAAAATTTTAAAAGTATTGTGTGAGCGTCCTTTATGTGTAAATAAATTAAATGAAGCAGTGGGTTATTCGCAACCTAATATCTCTCAACATTTAAAACTAATGAGAATGTCTGGGATTGTGACATGTTCTAAAAATGGAATGAATATTTGTTATCAGATTGCGGATGACGACATCATAAAGTTGTTAGAATTGGCAGAAGATATTGTTTTGAAACAACGAAATAGAACATAATGATATAATGAAATAATTATATCAACATTTAGATAACGTCAGCATACGATACTATATATTAACTATGAATATCATTATTCCGACAGAGGATAATGTTCCAAAGGAGAGAGTCTAGTGATTGAAATTAAAAATAATGAATTTAGATCAGAAATTGAAGATGGGATTGTTTTAGTTGATTTTTATGCACAGTGGTGTGGACCATGTCGTATGATTAGTCCAGTACTTGAGCAATTACATGAAGAATACGATGGAAAAGTTAAATTTGTAAAAGTTGATATCGATGTGAATCCGGAAACAGCAAAAGAATATGGAGTCATGAGTATTCCTAACTTATTAATCTTTAAAGATGGGGAGTTAGCAGATCGTTTATTAGGATTTAAGCCGAAACAAACCTTACAACAATGGATTAACAATTATTTATAAGCTAATGAAAGATTCATAAAGTAAAATCCATCTGTTTAGCTTTAATGAGTTTTTTAATCTGTGAAACACTTATCTACATATAGAATATGATTGAATAAAGAAGTCAATTTTATAAATAGCTAAGAAAAAGCGATAACTCTTAAAGAGTCATCGCTTTTTTTAACGCAAATTGTTGAGATTATAATATTTTCTACCGGTTACATTTCTTGTTCTTAGCACAATTCTTTTTAATTTTTTACCTGTTCGAACACAGGTATCCGAATGATGAATCTCAGCTCGCCCCATAGCAATCACACTTTTTACTCCATCTGGATTACGCCAATTAAATTCTAGACAGATTTTTGGGTTGCTCTCTAAGAACTCCCATTTCATTCCTTCATTATAAGTATAAAGAGTAAATGTATATTCTCCATCCGATTCTGTATAGCAATAACACATTGGAACAACGTAAGGTTGATTATCTTGAGGATCTACATCTCGAGACCCACTCGAAGAACTAGAGCTTCGACTTGAAGAACTTGAACTTCTAGTAAACGAACTTGAAGAACGTGTACTAGAACTATTATCATCAGCATTATAAGATAAGCCCAACAAGCAATAAGAAGCATTGTCTAATAAGTTATGAATTTCATTGCAAGTTAAATAGCGATATGTTACTGGCACCATGAGTATAATCACTTCCTATATAAAGTAGAACTCCTAAGAATTCTTCTATATCATATGCATTGAAATTTTTCTCAGTTAATTAAAACACCTAGTAATAAATAAAAACCTAATGATTCAGATATGAATCACTAGGCTAAGAGGTCTATAAACTAATTTTATCTTGAAGTATAGAATTTACGACCTGTAACACCATTCTCATCAGGTCGTATAGTTATTCTAGCTAAGCCATTATTTAGTATATCTACATCAGCAGTTCCTGTTACCATGACACTCAATCGACTACGAGAAGTATGATAATTGAATTCTAAACAAACTCTATCATTATCATTGATAGCATCGATTTTTTGTCCATGATTTAAGCTGTGTAAAGTGAAAGTATAAACATACTCATTATTTACACGTAAATATCGGTAGGTGTAATTCATAGGAAAAACAAGAGGTTGTACCTTTAAATTATGGGATTGACTAGAACTAGATTGAACAGAGTGGTTATAAGCAACTCCTAGTAAACAGTAGGGAGCATTATTTAGTACTTCGATAATTTCTGTTGTGGATAGGTTGCGAAAGTTTGGTATGTTAATTTGGGAGGCCATTAGTATAATCACTTCCTGTATACAGTAGAATTCATTATGAATCCTACTTTATACTATGTTGACCATTTTCGATTACCTACTTCAAACGACTATTTAATTTTCTGTTTTTAATAATTTATCACTCGTTAGCTTAATTCCAATCGCACCAATAGGAGCTGTAATTAAGACGCTTAATATTGCGATAGCTTGCATAATTTCACCGCCCACAACTCCCATCTGCATTGGAATAGCTGCTTTGGCAGATTGTACGGTGGCTTTAGGAAGATAAGCAATGACACAGAAAATTCTTTCTTTTAGTGAGAGATTAGTACCAATTAATGAAATTAGTACACCAATTGATCGAACAAATAATGAACAACTTAAAATCCCAACTCCGATTAAGAAAAATTCTCCGACGAGTGTTGGATTAATGGCCATTCCAACGAAGGCAAATAAATAAAGCTTTCCTGTTTTCCAGATAAGGTTCATTTTATCTAGTATGATTTTTGAACTATCCACAATGTAATTTCTAATAAAGAATCCAAAGACCATAACGGTTAATAAAGAATTAAAAATCTCAACGTGACCGTATTTTTCAACAGCGCGCATTGCTAAACAAAGACCGAAGGCAATCATCACTTTTAGATAGTCATTTGAAACGTGTTCAATAATCCCTCTTGTGAGTTTGAAAACAAGATAACCTACACCAATACTTAATACAAGTGTTACTGGAATCATAAGAAGTTGGGTGCTAATCGATCCTGTGTTGAAGTAGATTCCGAGGAATGTTGTAAACAAAGTGATGGCAATCGTATCATCGGCGCTCGCTCCAACGAGTAGCATCTGCGGAATTGCTTTATCTTGGCCAACGCGTCGATTAATTAAATCAATCATAGACGGAATCAAAACAGCAGGACTCACAGCTGCGATAATAAACCCTAAAATTGCCCCTTGAACGAAGCTAAATTTAAGAAGAAGCATCGACATTAAGGCAATTGTAAACCCTTCAAGTGTAGCGGGAACCGCACTTAATAAGATGGCGGGACGGCCAATTTGCTTCATTTGTGCTAAACTGATTCCAAGTCCACCGATAAATAATACGGCTACTAGGGCGATATCTTTGATGACTGGTGCTATTTTTAAAGTAGCTTGCGGCACAACGTTTAAAAATGCGGGTCCGATTATCATCCCAAAAATCATCATTCCAATTAAAGAGGGGAGTTTAATATATTCGACTAACTTCCCACTATAGTTAGCCAAAATTCCAATAATTATTAAACTGAGTAAAACAATCAATATTATCACGTTAATCCTCCTATTTCTTCTAACCACAAAAAAACTCCTACCCTTTAATCCACGACAAAAAAGATTAAAGAGTAGGAGTCATTAGCTTACGCGGTTAATGGCGAACTCCATCGCCTATTGATAACATTATTATATGAGAAATATAACCGTTTGTAAACACTAATCATCACATGATATAATGAAAGAAGTTCTTTAAATGCGACTTTTTTTTGCTAAAAATCTACAGAGGAACTATTGGAGAGAGAAGATGAAGAAAAAACTAATTAAAGACCAGCACATTATCTGGATGACGATGATTTTATCCATTTTAATTTTAGTATTTTATTTATTAAGCTATACAAAAGAGGCATGGATTTTATTTTTAATCATGTTTATTTTTGAAAGAATCATTACACCCTACACAGGAAAAAGTTTTGAACATACTCTAGATCAATTAGGAGAAATACTCGATAAAGATTTAGATGAATCAGAATCGAAAAGAGTGTTAAAAGTGATTGTTAGTTTAATTGCTTTCGTCATTGTAGCCATTGGTATTTATATTTACGCTTTGATTTCTCATCCATTACTATTTACTATCTTAATGTTAGCAGAAATTATCGATAAAATAATAGAGAAATTCATCTTAAAAAGAGTTTAGCGATTTGTTAAACTCTTTTATATTAGCGAGGTCATCCTATGAATCCGAAGGCTCTTAGTTTTCCAAAATAATAGAGTAATATTGGAATTCTACGATACGTAGATTGATTATTTTTCTCTACTAAGTTAGATTATTTAGTGTACATAACCCATTTGGTTAACCAAGATAAAATACAGATGATTGAGAGATAACTATAGAGTAATTAGGAAAAGATGTAGTTAATTTCATGGCAGTTAATGATTAACGATAAAGGAAGAGGTGAAAATTTTGGATTGTGTGAAGGTAGGAAAGTTACTTTATGACTTACGTAAAGAGAAAAATATGACGCAAAAACAAGTAGCTGAATTAATGAACATTAGCGATAAGACGATTAGTAAGTGGGAAAGAGGACTAGGGTGCCCTGATGTTTCTTTGCTTCCTGAATTATCACAAATTTTTGGAGTTAGTATAGATGGAATTTTATCCGGAGAACTAAATCAAAATCCGGTAGTAGGAGGAAATATGAGAAGATTAAAATTTTTTGTTTGTTCACAGTGTGGAAATATAATGACGGCAACAGGAGATGCAACAGTATCTTGTTGTGGAAAAACGTTAGAAGCATTAGTGCCTCAAAAAGCAGAAGATGGACATTTATTAAGTATTGAGCCAGTTGAAGATGAACTATATGTAACATCAGATCATGAAATGACAAAAGGTCATTATATTACGTTTATCGCTTATGTAACAGGAGATACTGTAATACTTGGAAAGCAATATCCGGAGTGGAATTTACAATTCCATTTCCATAAGAGAAAACATGGAAAGTTATTCTATTATTGTAGTAATCATGGTTTATATTATCAGGTTATTTAACTGGAATTTCTTTAGAATTAAGAGAAATTACCCCAGTAGTTGAGGAGTGTTCACTATGTTCACACTGGGTTCCCCCCCATCAGTGGAGGAAAGCTAAGAGCCTGTCGTCTACTTAGCATGTGGACCCTATGGTTTATATTATCAGGTTATTTAACTGGAATTTCTTTAGAATTAAGAGAAATTACCCCAGTAGTTGAGGAGTGTTCACTATGTTCACACTGGGTTCCCCCCCATCAGTGGAGGAAAGCTAAGAGCCTGTCGTCTACTTAGCATGGGGATCCTATGGTTCATATTATCAGGTTGTATAATTTAATATTTCAAAAAGTAAACACTATTACATTATTTAGGTGTGAAATTGAAAAATAAAAGCTCTAGTTATTCAAATCTTCTCAGTTAGAGAGGAAGAATAAGATAGAGCTTTTTTAGTCATTACAACTTTTAAAAATAAATTCATGGATGACATTTTAGATTCTTTTCATCATAGGCTATTTCATAACTGGATAAGGTTGTCCCATAGGTTGATAAGGTTGATTCATAGGCCAATTTTGTTGTCCCATAGGTTGATAAGGCTGATTCATAGGCCAATTTTGTTGTCCCATAGGGTGATAAGGCTGATTCATAGGCCAATTTTGTTGTCCCATAGGGTGATAGGGTTGATTCATAGGCCAGTTTTGTTGTCCCATGGGTTGGTAGGGTTGATTCATAGGCCAATTCGGTTGCCCCATAGGTTGATAAGGTTGTTGAACAACTGGATAGTATTGGGCTCCCATAGGATTGTTCATAATAGGTTGTCCACCGCCTACTCCTTGTGGGATTATGATTCTTTGCTCGGTTTGCTCGGGTACACTTTGAATAGTATAATTTGAATAATTATCAATAGGTGTTGAAAAATTTTCATTATTATAACTCATAGATGAATAAGGTTGATTACTGTACATACCATCATCTCCTAGCTTCATTTCTTGATATATTATGAAATGATAGCCTAATTGTGACATGATTTTAGATATAAATTGAATTATATATAGCCACGCTTAAAAAGCGTGGTTTTTTATTATTTTATACAACAGGAGAGTAGTTGCTTCTTATGTGACTTAGTTACATAACTTTTAGAATATTCAGAATATACTTTAGATATAAAGAGTGCAGGGGATATTTATCGATTGAAGAAAAATTTGTTTAATTTATAAAGCAAATTAAACGATGGGTTCCTTGTGAAAGGAGTTTTAAGATGAGTAAAAAAGTAATTATTGTTGGTGGAGTCGCTGGGGGGGCCTCAACGGCGGCACGTTTACGTCGGCTAGATGAAACAGTAGAAATCATTATGTTTGAAAAAGGGGAATATATTTCATTTGCAAATTGTGGATTACCTTATTATATTGGAGAAGTCATCGATGAACGTGAAAAATTAATTGTTCAAACAGTTGAACAAATGAGTACTAAATTTAAAATAGATATTCGTAATTTAAGTGAAGTTATTAAAATCGACAAAGAAAATAAAGTTGTTACCGTTACAAATCATAAAACAGGTGAAAGTTACGAAGAAACTTACGATGTACTCGTTTTATCACCTGGGGCTCAGCCTATCAAACCAGGGATTTCTGGAATCAACGAATGCAATAATCTATTTACCTTAAGAAATATTCCAGATACAGATCAAATCAAATCATTTGTGGATAACCAAAAACCTAAACATGCTGTTGTCATTGGTGGAGGATTTATTGGTCTGGAGATGGCCGAAAATCTGCATGAAAGAGGGCTTGAAATTACATTGGTTGAAGCAAGTAGTCAAGTCATGGCTCCATTAGATATTGAAATGGTAAGTATAATTCATGAACACTTAGTAGATAAAGGTGTTAAATTAATTTTGAATGATGGAGTTAAATCCTTTGAAAATAACGGTAAAAAAGTTGTGTTAAATAGTGGGCAAGTTATTGAAACTGATTTA
Organism: Turicibacter sp. HGF1; assembly: GCF_000191865.1. Taxonomy (NCBI): domain Bacteria; kingdom Bacillati; phylum Bacillota; class Erysipelotrichia; order Erysipelotrichales; family Turicibacteraceae; genus Turicibacter; species Turicibacter sp. HGF1. The sequence goes on along the minus strand of NZ_AEXQ01000083.1, from coordinate 20,714 downwards.
ATTATCTTATCCATTGGGGTACATCCTGAAACAACGATTGCACGTGAAGCGGGACTTGCTTTAAATGAACGTGGTGCGATTGTTGTTGATAAAAAAATGAAGACAAGTGATGAGTCTATTTACGCATTAGGTGATGCGGTTGAAATCATGGATTTTGTTAATAAACAACCCACGATAATTCCTCTTGCATGGCCAGCTAATCGTCAAGGTCGTATCGTTGCTGATAATATTTGTGGTAAAGAATCGGAATATAAAGGAACACTTGGTTCATCAGTTGCAAAAGTATTTGATTATACAGTTGCAGCAACAGGAAATAACGAAAAAACATTAAAACGATTAAATCTTGAATACAAAGCACTTCACATTCACCCAGGCTCTCATGCAGGTTATTATCCTGGAGCCTTCCCAATCGCGTATAAACTCTTATTCAATCCAACAACAGGACAAATTTATGGTGCTCAAGGAGTTGGAATAGATGGTGTTGAAAAAAGAATCGATGTTATTGCCACAGCTATTAAAGGAAATCTAAACGTTATTGATTTACAAGATGTTGAAGTTTGCTATGCCCCACCATATAACTCAGCTAAAGATGCAGTGAACATGCTAGGGTATTATGCAGAAAATATCATGGATGGCTTAATTGAAACCATTGATTGGAGTGAAGTAAATAGTTTAGATGAAACAACATCAGTTGTTTTAGATGTGCGTGAATCTTTTGAATTAATGACAGGTAAAATTAAAAATTCGATTCATATCCCACTAGGGCAATTAAGAAATCGTTTAAATGAACTTCCAACAGATAAAACTGTTTATGTTACCTGTCAGGTAGGACTACGTGGTTATGTGGCTTGTCGCCTACTTAACCAATATGGATTCAAAGCTAAAAATATTGATGGTGGAGTTAAAACGTATCTAGCGATTGAAAAAGCACAGCAAGCAATAAGTAAGCAGTGGATATCAATTATTAAAAATAAGGAGGTAACGCCAGTGGTATCACAAAATTTAGATGATATGCCTGTCAAAGTAAAATTGAATGCTTGTGGATTACAATGTCCGGGGCCAATTCGTCGAGTATTTGAAGAAATGAATCATATGACAGATGGTGAGATTCTAGAAGTTAAAGCAAGTGATCCTGGTTTTACTAAAGACATTTCATCTTGGTGTGAGAAAACTGGAAATACATTATTAAATTCAGAATTTAATAAAAATGAAAAAAACTTTGTTGCTTATCTTCAAAAAGGAACTCAAGTTTCTCAAACAGCGAATACAAATACCCTCGATAAAAATGGAGCAACACTCGTTGTATTTAGTGGTGATTTAGATAAAGCAATTGCCTCATTTATTATTGCAACAGGGGCTGCCTCAATGGGGAAAGAAGTTACGATGTTCTTCACGTTCTGGGGATTAAATATATTAAAATCTAAAAATAAACCAAAAGTATCGAAAGATACAATGGAAAAAATGTTCGACTTTATGTTACCAGGGAATACAGATAAATTACGATTATCACAAATGAACATGATGGGAATGGGTCCTGCTATGATTAAAAAAATCATGAAAAAACATAATGTTGATGATTTAGAAATATTAATTGAAAATGCCATTAATATGGGAGTAAAAGTTGTTGCCTGTTCTATGAGTATGGAGTTAATGGGAATTAAACAAGAAGAATTTATAAAAGGTGTTGAAATTGGAGGAGTTGCTTCATACTTAGGTGCAGCTGAAGATTCAGGGTTGAACTTGTTTATCTAATGAAGTGAAGGGGTTTATATTTTTCTAAGATTTTTGTTTAAGAAGATAAAGTTCAACACAAGCGAGCAATTTAACGAGTAAGACAATTTATGTTGAAAGAGAGGGAGAATAGATAAGAGATGGTGAAGCAACTGTTTCAAGCATAGATCAGTAGAATAAAAGGGTAAGTAAATTATTATATTTCTTTAAGCATTAAAAAAACATAAAAGCGAGTTCATTTGATAGCAAACTCGCTTTTATGTTCTAATCGATGAAAGTTACAACTTCTTCTAATGGCTTACGTTTTGGAGCAGGAGGAGTGTTATCCTCAGGTACTCCAAGAGCGATTAAGCTCATTAATTGATAACCATCTTTTTTAAATCCGATTAAATCTTCAATTTCTTTTTTTGCATGAGTTGGGCCTGTCATATAACAAGTTCCATATCCCATTGCTGTTGCGGCTAGTAAAAAATTTTCAACAGCAGCACCGATTCCTTGTATAGCTGATTGAGGTGCGATAATTTCGGCTAATCGTTCTTCACTCGCACCATTTGCCTTTAAAATATCGTACTCAATCATATCATATTCGTTTCCATAAACAATAATAACGACTGGAGCGTGTTTGAATAGGGTGTAGTATTTTAGTAGGCGCATATATTTTTCACCCTGTTCTTTTGTTGGTGCCAAGTTTGCAATTTGAGTATGACTTTCTGTTACGATGTCACTCATTTGATTAATAATATCTCGATTTTGGAGCACAACAAAATGCCAATTTTGTTGATGTTTAGGCGATGGTGCCTGTGTTGCAGCATCAAGTAATGTTAAGATATCTTCCTTAGGAATCTGGATATCTTTAAATTTACGGATACTTTTTCTATTATAAATAAACTCTAAATTTTTCAACGAAATACCCCCTTTTTAACTATTATTAAAACAGATGTTAATTCAAGATGCAATGCAATCCTCGGATTATAACCCATAATCTGATTATTTTCTACTGCATTCTAGATATAAAAAGAAGACTCAAATTCATTTTATAAAAAATGAGCTTGAGTCTTTTTGTTAAGCAATAAAATTTGAACTACGGTATTCGCGTGGGCAAGTTCCAATGACTTTTTTAAAGATTTTGGAGAAGACTAAAGCATCGGTATATCCAACAGAATGGGAAATCTCTTGAATCGTTAAGTTAGTTTTCCTTAGTAGGTTACATGCTTTATGAATTCTGAAATGAATTAGATAGTTTTTAGGTGAATCAGCCATTAATTCATTGAATAATTTAGTTAAGTATTTTCGATTAATTCCCACATAATTTGAAATTTCTTCAACTGTAATATGGCGTGCGTAATTCGTTTCAATAAATTCAATTGCTTGACGAATATAATCTGATTGTTTACTCATTGTTTGAATTTTAGTTTGATGTGAATGACTATACTCAGCTAATGTCGCAAGTAGTGCATAAAATCCACTTAATGCTTGTAGGTCCATGCTGTGTTTGAATTGCCCTGCTGTCAATATTAGTTCAAAGCAACGTTCAATTGCTTCATGTCGATCACATTTTGAGATTGGTGAACAGGGTGACAAGTTAAGGCGTCCCAAGTAAGAATCAACATGTAGTCCATTAAAAGATACAAAATAATATCCCCATGGATTACTTGGATTCGGTCGATAGGAAACAAGTGAGTGTGGTGGCACTAAAAAACAAGTACCTTCTTTAATTTCATACTCTTGCCCATCAATAATTAAATAACCTTTCCCCTCGTAAACATAATAAAGGCTATAATAATCACGAACTCCAGGCCCCCATGAAGAATTCTTTTCACACTCACCGGTTCCACAGTGATATAGCATAAAATCTAATTTAGTGTAATCTGATTTTGGTTTGAAACAAATCATGATAGCGCTAACCCCCTCTATTATGTAGACATTATATCATATTTTTGAGTATTTAGATAATACTATTTGTAAGTGCTTTTATATATAATTAAAAATAATTAGAAAATGTAAGTGTTTTTATTAAGGGGTATAAAACTTCAAAAAGGAGGACGTTATGTATAGGGCAGATGATTCGCGTTATGGGAAAATGTCATACCACCGATGTGGTAATAGCGGATTAAAATTACCGGCTATTTCACTTGGTCTATGGCACAATTTTGGGGATACGACATCTTATGAAAACAGTCGTGAGATGATTACAACGGCATTTGATCATGGTATTAATCACTTTGATTTAGCCAATAATTATGGACCTCCTGTAGGTGCTGCGGAAATGACTTTTGGTCGTGTTTTAAAGGACGATTTAAAACATTATCGTGATGAGATATTAATTTCAACAAAAGCAGGATATAAAAATTGGGAAGGTCCGTATGGGGATTTTGGTTCTAAAAAACATTTACTGGCCAGTCTTGATCGAAGTTTAAAACGAATGGATTTAGATTATGTGGACATTTTTTATCATCATCGACCAGATAAGGAAACTCCAATTGAAGAAACAATGAGCGCACTCGCTCAGATGGTTAAACAGGGAAAAGCTTTATACATTGGATTATCTAAGTATAATGTGGAGGAAACCAAGGAAGCCTTAGCAATTTTAAAAGATTTAAAAACACCTTGCTTAATTCATCAAACAAATTATTCTATGTTAAATCGTACAAATGAAGAGGGATTATTTGATTTACTTGAAAGAGAAAAGATTGGAGCCATTACGTTTTCCGCAATGGCAGGCGGTAAGTTAACCAATCGATACTTAAATGGAATACCAGAAGATTCTCGTGCTGGAAAGGATGAAATGAAAGCATCAGATATTACGCCTGAATTAATAGCAAAAGTAAAACTATTAAATAAGATAGCACAGAGTAGAGGACAATCTTTGGCCCAAATGGCAGTCTCGTGGGTTTTGAAAAATCAAACAGTGACTTCTGTTATTGTAGGAGCAAGTCGTACGAGCCAGATTATTGATACAAAAGAAGCCGTTCATCAGACAGAGTTTAGTGCAGAAGAGTTAAAAATGATAGACGCTATTCTTTTAGGAAAAATGATCTAATTAATCATAAGAAATGTCTGATGCATCTAATAAATGAAGAGCGATATAATCATCTAAATGTAATTGAATGATTATTAAGTTGTAAAACTGAATATATTTGATGATTTAGACAAATAATGAAGTATTAAAAATAATAGAAGTTATATGGGTGGTAAAAATGAATATTAGACAAGCAACAGAGGCAGATGTATTAGAAGTTGCAAGATTGGCTTTAATGTTATGGCCTGAGCATTCTATGCATGCCATCGCATTAGAAATTTATGAAACAATTAATAGTAAGCAGGGGGCCTTTTTCTTAGCCTATGATGAAGAAGTAAAAGAGGCCGTTGGCTTTTCTCAAGTTTCTTTAAGAAATGATTATGTTGAAGGAACAAAAAATACCCCAGTTGGTTATCTTGAAGGATTATTTGTCTTAGAAGGATACCGTCTAAGAGGAATTGGCCAAGAATTATTAAGGCAATGTGAAGATTGGGCAAGAGCACATGAATGTGAAGAATTTGCAAGTGATTGTGAGTTAAGCAATGTAGAAAGTTTAAACTTCCATAGTCGCGTAGGATTTAAAGAAGCAAATCGAATTATTTGTTTTACAAAGTCATTAGTTGAATAACTATAAAAAGAGGAAGTCCTTTATTAAAATGGGCTTCCTCTTTTTACGTCATCAAAATAGTTAGTAAATAATAAAACAAACACAATAAATAAAATAATGCATATAGCGGCTGTTTTTGCATTAAACTGATTCATCATCTCACTTCCTTCTAAGCGATAAAGTGAATTTGAGTCTCATTAAATTATATGTCAAAAATGAAGAGGAAATGACATTCTATGAACTTAATGATGGAGTAGATGAAAAAAATTAGATGTAATTAATAGATTTTAAATTTTTATTGAGACATAATATACTATAAATTTATCTACTGTACCATTATTAAATTTAACTGATTCTTAACCTTCATTAACGTATAATTAAAATAAAAATTAAGAAGGTGATATGATGAAGATTTTATTAATAGAAGATGAAGAAGATTTAATTGAAGCATTGGCTCACGGATTAAAGAAGAATGGGTATGTTGTAGATATGGCAACAGATGGACGTGATGGGCTCGAACTTTCATATATAAATGATTATGATTTGATTATACTAGACTTGAATTTACCCTCAATGGATGGACTGGATATTTTAACCGAGATTCGAAAACGGGATCAAGAATGTAAAATCTTGATTTTATCAGCACGTTCTGATTATTCGCAGCGCATTGAAGGTCTTGATAAAGGAGCAAATGATTATTTAGTTAAACCGTTTGATTTTGGAGAATTATTAGCACGTACACGGGCCTTATTACGACGAACATTTATTCAACAAAATACACAACTAAAGCACGGTGATTTAATAATCGATACAGCAAAAAGATGTGTGATGTATCATCAACAACCTGTTGAGTTATCACCAAAGGAGTTTGCATTCTTGAATATTTAATGCTTCATAAAGGTCGAGCGGTTAGTGCGGAGGAAATTATGGAGCATGTCTGGCATAGCGATAATGATATGTTTTCGAATGCAGTCAAGGTACACATTAGCACGTTGCGTAAAAAATTAAGTGTTTATAGTAAAGAAGACATCATTTTAAATATTAGGGGTGCCGGTTATATTATTCATGAAAGAGGTGATTCAAATGTTTAAAAATATATCACTTCGAATCCAAATGACGATTTTAACAACATTGATTTTAGTTATTGTATCCGTTATTTTAACAGTGACATCTGTTTATAATGTAAATCAAACTCTAGTTGCCCCTATGTATTCAGCTCTAACAACAGCCCCAAGCTTTATTGAATCTGGACAGTATTTGGATTCAACGAACCCATACATGTATGAGATAGATCAATCTATTGAATTTATGATGCCTGTAGAATCAATAGTGAGTCTGTCTTATGCGGAGGAAGTAATTGCCGCTGGAACAAGTAGTTTTAGGTTATCGGCATTTGGTTCTATGATTTTAATTATTATTGTGGCAGCAGGATTTATTTATTATGTTCTTGGAAAATTTCTAAATCCTGTCAAACAGTTAAGTGATGAAATAGAATTAATAAATGAAAAACGTCTTTCTCAACGATTAATCGGATTTAATACATCGGGGGAGTTACAAGAGTTATCGCATTCTTTTAATATGATGTTAGATCGATTAGATCGTGCTTTTGAATCACAAAAGCGATTTTCATCGGATGCTGCACATGAATTAAAGACACCGCTAACGGTCCTTAAAACAAAACTAGATGTATTAGAAATGGATGCCAATGTGGAAATAGACGATTATCAAAACTTCGTAGAGGTGGCGAAAAAGCAAACAGAACGAATGATTAATTTAGTTGATCATTTGTTTATTTTATCCGCTCAACAAGATTATGAATTAAGTGATGAGGTTTATTTAGACTATGTATTTATTGATATTTTAGAAGATTTAAAGACTGCTATTGAATCTAAAAATTTAACAGTAGAGTATGAACCATGTGATATCACGATGACCTCTAATCAGATTATGTTAACGCATGCTTTTTCTAATTTAATTCAAAGTGCGATTAAGTATAATCATGATAAAGGGTCGATTGCTATTAGAACAAGTGTAGAAGAACAATCTTTGATAGTTGAGGTCATAGATACTGGAATTGGAATTCCAAAGGAACAGTCAGAACATATTTTTAATGCTTTTTATTGTGTTGATCCGTCACGTTCGCGTAAATTTGGTGGCGCAGGTCTTGGGCTTGCTATTACAAAAGATGTGATTGAGCGTCACCAAGGAACGATTGAATATTTACCGAATTCAGATGGAGGAAGTATTTTTAAAGTTATATTACCGATTTAAAAATCTCTATTTCAATATAGAGATTTTTTTTATTTAAATAGCTCTTAACCAAATCTTAACCAAGTATTTGTTAAGATAGGTGTGTAAAAGCGAGAGAGAATTTAAGATGGAAATATAAGAGGAGAGGAATTATGAAGAAGAAAGTGTCTAAAAAGAAAATCATTAGTCTAGCTAGCCTTATCTTAGTCATTTGTATTATTAGTGGTGTCACACTTGCAAATGCAAATAAAGATGAAGAGTTCGTAGAACCAATTAGAGAGTATCCAGTAAGTCGAGGTGACATCGTAGCGGGATTCAATGGAGCAGGAAGTTTAAAGCTCGAGGCAAAAGATTATAATTTTTCCGAACCGGTTATGGTGGAAGAGTTTTTTGTAAAGGTAGGAGATGCGATTAAAGCAGGAGATCCTCTTGCTAAGATTTCAGGTGAAGCAATCCAAAAGCAGTTAGAAGATTTAAATGAACAATTAACTAAAGCAAATATGGCATTAGAGCAAGCCAAGAATGCTAAGGAACTCAATATTTTAAATAATGAAAAATCGTGGAACCAGGTTACACAATCTAGTCAGGAACAATATAACAGTGAGAAATCTGTTGTTGAATCAGAACTTAAAAAATTGGATGAGCAGTTAGCAAATATTCAAACTAAAAAGCATGAAATTACGCAAAAGATTAATGAGTTAGAAGTAACTCAGGTACAAGCTAACAATGAAGCACCTGATTTAGAGGAGGAAGGAACTAATCCTGAAATCTTATTAAATTCTGATGAAGAACTTCAACAGTTAAGACAGCAATTATCGGATTTAGAACAACAAGAAGAAAGCGTCAGAGCACAAATTAACGATGCGATTGCTCGTAAAAATGATATAGATTGGCGTCGTGATAAGGAAGTGCAAAAAGAACAACAGGAAGCATCAAGTAATAAACAAATAAATGATAAAACATTGATTGAGATGGATCAATCAATTCAGTTAGCTTCTATGGAAGTGGAGAAAATTCAAAAAGAAATTTCTAAAGTAAAAGAATTAAGTGAAAATAATACCTTAGTATCGGATGTAGACGGAATTGTAACATCGCTTGGGTATACACCAAATACGATGACTTCAACTGATAAGCCAGTCGTTACGATTGGAACATTAGATATGGTGACAGCTGTAATTGGGGTATCACAAAATGATGTCAATAAATTAGAAGAAGGACAAGTTGTTCAATTAGAGGTAAATGCATATCCTGGTGAAAAGTTAATGGCTAAAGTAAAGTCTATTAATTATGTCCCTAGTAATGAAGGTGGATCAGTTGTTTATAAGGTAACTGTTGAACTAGATTCGACTGAACGTGCACTTCTTGAAGGAATGACGGTAAATGCAAAGTTCATCATTAAAGAAGTGAAGGATGTTTTAATATTATCTAATAAGGCCATTACGTTAGTTGATGGAAAACAGATGGTAAAGGTAAAACGTAAAGATGGAACAATTGAAGACGTTGAGATTACAACGGGGTTTTCTGATGGTCGTGTCAGTGAAATTAAAAATGGTTTAAGTGAAGGTGACATTGTTGTAGTAGGAGGTTAAAAAGATGAAGTTATTACAAATGCTACGCATCGTTATGATTAACATTCTACAAAACAAAGTAAAAGTAATGTTAACTTCAATTGGAATTATTGTGGGATCGGTCACGATTGTCATGGTTATTGCCATTGGTCGTGGGGGAGAAGAAGAAGTAAAGGCACAGTTTAGTGGGTTAAGTGCCGAAACTGTTTATGTTAATTTGGATTACATGAAGATAGGAAATAAAGATTTTAGTGAAATTCCTAAATTAACACAAGATCTTATGGAACAAATGATGGATGAAAGCCAGACACTTAAGGGTATTTATTTAAGGGGGGATGCTTATAGCGAAGTAACGTTAAATGGAAAAACTGAATATATTTCCGTGACTGGAGTGACAGAAGGATATTCATTAGTTTCAAATCTTGAAACAGCTTATGGTGAGAATATTTCTGAATTTGATGTTGAAGAAATGACGAGTGTAGCGGTTATTGGTGAGGGCATTGCAAAGAAATATTATCCTAATGTAGAAGAAGCTATTGGGAGTACGATTAGAATTGGAGATAAAGCATTTACGATTATCGGAATATTAGAACGAAAAGGAGATGGACTTCAAGGATTAAGTGCAGATGATACGATTTTCATTCCATTTACAACAGCAGAGCAATCAATTCTTAATGAGTATACAATGCCTCAAATTGTCGCTTTATCTAAAGACTTATCAACCGTTAAGTTTTCGATGAAAGAGATGAAAAGTACACTAAACTATGTTTTAGATGATGGTAGTTATTACACGTTAGAAGATGCAGGAAGTCGTATTGAAGCTGCCACTCAATCAGCAGGAACGATGAATATGCTACTGATTGCAATGGCGACGATTGTCTTTATTGTGGGTGGAATTGGAATCATGAACGTTTTATTCTTATCCATTAAAGAAAGAACGAAAGAAATAGGAATTTTAAAAGCGTTAGGAAGTTCGAAAGAAGAGATTTTACTACAATTCCTTTTTGAATCAGTGATTATTAGTACCTTTGGTGGCATTATGGGAGTGCTACTTAGCTATCTATTAATGCCATTGATGAAATATACGAATACACCCGTATCACCTTCGATTGAAGGGCAAATTATTTCGATTATATTTGCAATGATTACAGGAACCCTTTTCGGACTATATCCAGCATATAAAGCATCACAATTAAAACCAATCGAAGCATTGTCATATGAGTAGAAACATTGTAATTCGGGTAAACAATGTACCAAAAATAATAAAAATGAGAGGAAGATAAAGATGAAAAAGATAGTAATGACAACAGTTAGTGCAATGGTATTAGTAGGTTTAGTAGGATGTGGGTTTAACATACCAACAGATAAGGAGACACCTAAACAAGAAGTAGCAGGTGAAGGAACGACTGTATCATCTGGTGAGAATGAAACAGCAGATTTTCAAAATGTAACGCAAGTTTATGGAAAAGTTAAAAGTATCATTGGAAATGAAATTGAAGTGAGTTTAGCTAAAAACCCATTTGAACTTTCGGAGGAGGAGTTAGAGGCATTAGAGGGAGAAATTGAATTAGAAGGCGGAATGGAAATAGGACAGGCTGTTACTGTCACCGATAGTATTGCTGCTATGCCATCAGATGGTGAAGGTGGAAATTTTAGTTTACTGATAGGAGAACAGGAACCTTTAGAGTTAGGGTATACAGGTGAAACAAAAAGCTTTACAATTCCAACGGGAACGACTATTTTAAACTATTTAACCGGTGGAGAGGGAAGTATTAATGATATTAAAGAAGGATCGGTTATTGCGATTGCGATGGATGGAGAAGAGGACAATCAAAAAGTATTTGCAGTAGATATTATGGAGTAGACATATGGAAACTTTAATTCAATTAAAAGATATTAATAAATCATATGGACTAGGAGATAAGTCACTTCATGTTTTGAAAAACATTGATTTTGAGGTAAAGAAGGGTGAGTTTGTTTCGATACTTGGGGCATCTGGATCAGGAAAATCAACTTTAATGAATATACTAGGTGGGATGGATACTCTAGATGAAGGGCAATATTTCATTGATGGACAAGCAGTACATGACTGTGATGATCATGATTTAGCCTTAATTCGTAATCAATATATAGGCTTTATCTTTCAACGGTATCATCTAATTCCACAATATACAGTTTTACAGAATGTGATTATGCCCTTACTGATTAGAGGAATGTCGAGACATGAGGCAACTGAGGTGGCAATGGAAAGTATTAAGATGGTCGGGTTAGGGGATAGAATCGCTCATAAACCAAATGAACTTTCTGGAGGTCAGCAACAACGTGTTGCAATTGCACGAGCACTTGTAACTAAACCTTCTTTATTATTAGCAGATGAACCAACAGGGGCATTAGATTCACAGACGGGAAAAGAAATATTAGAATTATTTAAGTATTTAAATGAAGCGGGAAATACCATTGTGATGATTACGCATGATAAAAATGTAGCTAACTCTAGCAAAAGAATCGTTTATTTAAATGATGGTGTATTAAGTGAATAAAAAAGCTGTCCTTTAATTTGGCAGCTTTTTTTTTAATATTTCAAGACGTTAAATACTATAGAAATCGAAAGACTCCAAGAATGTAGGTGGTAGGAAATACTAGAATGTTAGGAATAAAAATAACAATGCCAAACTAGAATTGCGATTACGATTTCATGCCGATATATTTTTAAAATCATAAAATGTTTTGAATGCAATTTAAGATCATTTTGATGATAAATTAAGCATAATAAACCTATCTCAATCAGGACAAAAAATAATTCTTCCATCAAAGAACAAGTAAAATCCTAATATTGAAAGTATGATAGGATGTTTCATTTCTTTATTTCATTTCATTTCATGTGGAATTATTTTATCAAATGAAACAAAAAAAGACGATTAAACGTCTTTCTTTGAGTTCATTGTATAATGTTTTAAGAACCAATATAAATGATAAAAAACAGCAATTAAGTAAGCAAAGTAAGCAATCTTTGTTAAGAAAAATGAGTCAATGACACTACAAACACATACAATTGCAGCAGTTGTCCATTCATGTTTATAAAGAGATTGATAGTTTGTTTTATCTCTTATTTGTTCAATTGCTTTTTTACGTTTAATTAAGAAATAAATACCAATTGCCATAAAGAAAAAGATAATCAATAACTCTACTATCAATGCTGTCATTCCTTGATTGGCATAACTTCCTAATTTTGATAAAGAATATAAACTACTGAAAAAGAATATATAAAACCATAATGTTAATTTTTGAATTTTAATTGGCATAAAATGTCCTCCTTTGTCCTTCGTCATTATACTATAAAATAGCACAAAAAAGGTGTTTTCGTATAGAAAACACCTTTTTGTAATCCAATCGATACCCACTACATTTAGACCACAATCGTATTTAAACATCCAACTTCATGAGCGATATTTTCAAGATGAGCCATCATCTTATCACTTGGTGTTTGCATGTTCAATGAATTCTTTCTAACTCCGAGGTTACGGTACTTAATCAGCTTATATCTGATATCATGTCCGCTAATACGAATGGCTACCTCACGAATCGTTTCCTCATTATCAAAAAGTTCTGGAACGATAACGGTACGAACTTCATAAAGTTTTTTTGTTTTGATTAAGTAGTCTAAATTTTTTAATACCATATCATTGGGTGCCTTAATGTATTTTTTGTGGATGACTGAATCCCATACTTTAACATCAAGCATGACACCATCTGTTAACGACATTAAGTCATGGTGAAGAGACAAATCAGTCGAACCATTTGTATCAATGAAGCAAGTTAATCCCGCTTCTTTTGCTTTTTTGAAAAGTTCAATTAGGAAAGGAGCTTGTAGGGTACATTCTCCCCCCGATACTGTAATCCCTTGAATAAATGGGCGATAATTCATGATGTCGTTCATAATGTCATCAGCAGTCAGTAATTTATATTTTGGGGTACTATTACGATGACATTTTTTTGTACAGGCATCACATTCCACACATTTTGAAACATCGAATTTAACGAGACGATCCACGCGAGATAAAGCTTGAACAGGGCAGGCACTTACACACATACTGCAATTAATACAGTGATTAATTGTTTCAGGATTATGACAATAAACACAGTCAAAATTACATCCTTGTAAGAAGATAGCTGTTCGATTACCAGGACCATCCACGGAACTAAACGGGATAATCTTATTTAGATATCCCTTCATTATCGTACCTTGCGATCGTAAACTTTACCGTTACGAACTTGTCCTTGACCTAAAACAACCGTATCTTGTAATGTTGCAATTCCTTGATCTAATTTTGCGATTTCGCTACGTTTAACAAGGTATCCTGTAATACGAATCACATCAGCATCTGATGAGTATAATGAGAAGTAGCGCATTCCCTCTTTGAAAGCCCCTTGAATAATATTCAAGATAAATTCAGGGTTGTTCGCGGCATTTAATTCGAATGGGAAGATATCCCCAGTTCCAGAAGGAAAGTATTTATGGAATCGAGCTGTTTGTTTTAAGTGTTTCCAAAGCTCTGGTTCTTCACCAATAGGAATACGAGCACCCGGACTTGTATTAATATCATCTCCGATACCTACTTGAGCGTGAAGTAATAAACGCTCATTAGTCACTGTACAATGCTTACTTTCAAAGTTTTTAATGAAATCTTCCATTGTGTCCATGATGCGAACTCCTAAATCATCAGCAACTTTCGAATGTCCGAATTTATCTTCTAATTTTTCTGCTTTTAATAAGATGTTGACACATTCAGCAAGTCCAACAAGTCCAAACATTGAAGTAAAGCGATCTTTAGAGATAAATCCTTCTGTTACTAAGAAGTTTGTTTCAAAGAATGTACTTTCTTCTACAATGTAGCGGATACGTTCGTTAATATAGTTAGCCATGCAAGTCATTGCATGAGGTAATTTATTATTCATGAAATCTTCAATGTCAGATGCAGTTTCAGCTAGCTTTGATAAACGCATACGAACTAGTGTATGGGCCCCTCCGCCAACATGAAGTCCATTATAGCAGCTTGCAATCCCATAGTCACCTAAATCTTCTGTAAACATTGCATGATTTGCAAAGCTTGGTTTAGCCGTTTTTAAAGCAGTTTTAATCGCTTCAATCGCTAAGTCATCTGGTGTTTCTTCACTATACTTTAATGTTAAGTTTGGAATCGCGTTTTCAAGTTCACGCTCAACCTCTAAAATGATTTTAGCAGCACGAGTTGGTTTTGGCCCTAAGTTAGCATGGCAGAATGAATCTGTAATCGTGCGGTCTAATTGTGTTAAGAATAAGCGAATTGCTAATTTTGCTTCTTCTTCATCTACAATGAATGGCTCTAATAAGTAATCGATATTTCCAATGTAAACTGGCATCGTCGTAATAGATGGAACATGTTTATAGAAAATTAATAAGTAGTTTGTTGCTTCCCAAATATTTGTCGGTGGCTCTAATTGTAAGAATTTTGAACCTTCTTTCATGAACTTTTCATAGTTAGGAAGGATATATCGTGGTCGGTAAGGGACGTTTCCTTCAAATAAATCACAGATAATCCCTGCATCACGTAATTTTTGAGTTTCTTCTGAAATATTTAAAACTTCAACACTGTTTTCTGCAAAACGTGCTAAAGATACAACTTTTTGTTCGAATGTTAATGTTTTATCTTTAACGATTTGTTCAACACCGTTCATACTCTCACCTCATAGATTATTTTCTTACATGATGTCATTACTTGACGATTTGTGTAAGAGTTCATTATAACATGTTTGAAAGCAGCTAGACTACAGTAGATTTTAACTAATCTTTACATTTAATCCACAGAATGGTCACAAAAAATGTAAGCGTTAAAATATAATTGAATAGATAGTGAGACTACAGGGGAGGGGATAGTTTTGAAGAAAGTATTAGTGATTGGCGGAACAACATTCGATTCGATTGTTTATTTAGATAAATTGCCACAAGGTCAGCCACAAACATTATTTGCGAGCTCACCACTTAATGAAACATTAGGTTCAACAGGAGCGGGGAAAGCTTTAAATTTAACAAAACTCGGGATTGATACGACGCTTCATTCAGTTATCGGAGACGATGAATATGGTCATAAAATTATTCGAAAATTAAAAGACGCTGGTGTAAATTTTGAGTACGACTTTGATCCACTCGGAACAGAGAGACATGTGAATTTACTTGATCCACTTGGACAACGAATTTCTATTTTTGTGACACAAGGTTCTGCTCAACCAGCATTAGATTTAGAGCGCTTAGAGAAATTAATTATGGAATGTGATATCGTCGTTTTAAATATCATCAGTTACACAAAACAGCTCATCAAACTTATCGAAAAACATCAAAAACCAATATGGACTGATTTACATGATTATAATCTGGAAAATCCATATCACCAACCATACATTGAAGCAGCTAATTACATCTTTGTTAGCTCAGATAATTTACCAGAATATCATGAAACGATGTTGCAATGGATGAGTCAGGGGAAAGAATTAATTGTTTGTACACATGGTAGTGGTGGGGCAACAGCCCTAACGAAAACGGGCGAATGGATTGAACTTCCGATTATTTCTGATTATAAATTTAAAGATGCGAACGGTGCAGGTGATAGTTTCTTTAGTGGTTTTTTATATGCGTATTTGAATGGGAAATCAATAATAGACTGTATGAAATATGCTACTATTTTAGGGGGACTTTGCATTAGCTCATATGAACTAGCGCATGAAAAATTAAGTGCAGAGTTAGTAGAACAGCACTTTTTAAAATATTATAATTGACATTTATAGGTGATAAATCTATAATCTAGTTAACTATAAAGATAAAATTAAAAAGGAGACGATTTCTAATGAATACATTTAATGTGCAATTAAATAATTGGCGTAACTGGTCATACTAGACAGGTTTGTATTCTTAGATTGAAGTCATTCATCATAGATACAAGCCGTATACGGTAGTATCTATGATGACCAAATATATTTTTCGTGGTCACATAGAGTTTAAACAATGTGACCTTTTTATTATCCTAGGCAAAAAGGGTCACATTGTAACTTCAATGTGGCCCTTTTAATTTTATCGTTATAGTTGTGAAAGGAGAAAAATCATGTCAGTTAACAATAAACGAGAAACATTTAGTTCCAAATTTGGCTTTTTGATTTCATGTGTTGGAGCCGCACTTGGACTCGGGAATATATGGTTATTCTCATATCGCTTAGGCGCTTATGGAGGAGCTGCATTTTTAATTCCATATTTCATCTTTATTTTTATATTAGGAACAACTGGACTTATTACGGAGTTTTCATTCGGACGACTTTTTAAGGCAGGAGCACCGACTGGAATTCGTGAAATATTTAGATCGCGTAAACTAAAAGGTGCAAAAATAATTTCTTTAATACCAGTGCTTGGGGTAGCAGGAGTTTTCATGTTTTACTCTGTTGTAGTCGGGTGGATATTAAAATACTTTATATTAAGTGTAACAGGAGAGTTAATGACTTTGGATGCTACCGCATTTTTTAATCAATTTGCTGGTTCAACATCATCCGTTATTTGGTTAATTATCGCCATGTTAACAACTGTTTTAATTGTGAAAATAGGTGTTGCAAAAGGCATTGAAAAACTAAATAAAATTGCCATGCCACTTCTTTTAATCCTATTTATCATTTTAATTATTCGTTCTGTCACATTACCTGGAGCGGAAGTTGGGATCGAATACTTATTAAAACCAAGATGGGAGTATTTATTAAAAGTTGATACTTGGGTAATAGCCCTTGGGCAGGCCTTTTTCTCGGTTTCTCTGAGTGGATGTTCATTGGTTGTTTATGGAAGTTATACAAATGATAGATATGATATTGTTTCAGCATCATTTCAAATGGCTATCTTTGATACAATAGCCGCTTTACTAGCATCATTTATCATCGTTCCAGCGACCTTTGCTTTCGGATTTGATCCGGCATCAGGACCCGCGTTACTTTTCATTACATTACCTGCGATTTTTAAAGTGATGCCATATGGAAATATTATGGCTATTATCTTTTTCTTAAGTATTATCTTTGCTGCTATTTCCTCATCAATTGGGATGTTAGAGGGACCTGTTGAAGCGTTAATGACAAGTAGACATTTATCCCGTGCAAAATCAACCATTATCATCTCATTGATTTGCTTACTGCTTGCGATACCATTAGCTGTTAATATGGAATGGTTTAATTTGTTTGCAGACTTTATAACGATTATTTTATCCCCAGTTGGCACAATGATTACAGCAATTGCATTCTTTTACTTATACAAAGGGGATATTTTAGACGAAGTTAATAAAGGTGCTAAATACTCATTAGGAAAATCATTTGTTTATTTTGGAAAATTAATTTTCGTGCCAATGACAATCCTTGTTATTTTATTGGGGATTATTTACGGAGGTATCGGTTAATAAATGGAATAAACTGTAATAAATGTGTTTGAGATATGTTGACAATGTGTACATGAGGTGATAACATACTCCTAACACATCATTTAAATTCGTTGAAGAGAAAGAGTAAGTTAGTTTAATATCTCACAGAGAGTCGATGTTAGCTGAGAATCGATGGTCATGAATTAACTGAAAATCATCTCGAAGAAGTAAGGCTGAAATAAAAGTAAGTCTTATCGGGTCTCTTTTCCCGTTATCAAATAAAGTCATTAAAGCCTGATAAAAGGTGAGATGAGTAGAGTGCTATAGTCTTTTTTAGATTATAGAATTTGGGTGGTACCACGGAGAATTTTCGTCCCTTGATTAATCAAGGGGCTTTTTTTATGTGGAATTACCCCATTAGAGGAGGGGAGCTAAGAGCCTAACGGCTACTTAGCATGGGGGCCCAGGGGCTTTTTTTATATTTAGAATTACCCCATTGGTTGAGGAAACCTCTCTATGAGAGGATAAGGACTCCAGGGGATTTTATTACCTGCTAGAGGAGGATAGTTGAGAGTCTAATAGCTACTTGGCATGATGATATGTGTTTTTATTTGAAAGGGGGAATTTTTATGGAGTCAGATATTTGTGGTGATATTAGAAATTGAAAGTGTTTATATGGAGTTATGTTATTAAAGGGGGATTTCCCTACACAAGAAGGAGACGATTTAATGAATAAGTTATCAAGAAAAGATTTATTGTTAGTTGGTTTGATGTTATTTTCTTTATTCTTTGGAGCAGGAAATTTAATTTTTCCACCGTTTTTAGGTCAGTCAGCGGGGGTTAATACATGGATATCGATGCTTGGTTTTTTTATTACAGCTGTAGGATTTCCGGTTCTTGGAGTTGTGGCAGTTGCAAAATCTAAGGGGCTATATCATTTAGCAAATCGTGTGAATCCTGTTTTTGCGTCAGTTTTTACTGTATTAATTTATTTATCAATTGGTCCTGGACTTGGGATTCCACGTGCAGGAAGTTTACCGTTTGAAATGGCAGTCTCACCTTATTTACCAGAGTATTTCTCGGTTGCATTAGCGCGTTTATTATTTACAGCAGTTTTCTTTGTTATTGCGTATTGGTTATCCTTAACGCCAACAAAGTTAGTAGATCGAATGGGGAAAGTTTTGACACCAACCTTATTAATCTTAATTTCTTTGATTGTTTTAGGGGCTATTTTAAAACCACTAGGAACTTACGGAGTTGCAACAGGTAATTATAAAAGTTCTGCGTTTGTTCAAGGGTTTTTAGATGGATACTTAACTATGGATACGATCGCAGCATTAAATTTTGGAATTGTGATTGCATTAGCAATTAAGTCAAAAGGACTAGAAGATGAAAAAGCGATTGTCAGTACAACGGTTAAAGCAGGAATTTTTGCCGGAATTTTATTAATTTTAATTTATTCAATTCTAGGCCATTTAGGTGCGATGAGTGGGGGCTTATACGGAGCGACTGAAAATGGAGCTCAAACATTAACTAATGTCATGACTTATATCTTTGGTCAACCGGGAGCGATTCTTTTAGCCATTGTCTTTACATTAGCTTGTTTAACAACATGTGTTGGATTAATTACATCTTGTGGACAATATTTTGCAACGTTAACACCTAAATTAACTTATCAACATTGGGCGGCTATTTTATCGTTAGTGAGCATGGTGTTAGCGAATATGGGATTAAATCAAATTTTAGGAATCTCAGTTCCAATCTTAAATGCTATCTATCCAGTTGCCATTATGCTAATCATCTTAGCCATGGTCAATCGCGTTATCAATGGAAGCCGTGCTGTCTATAGCTTAACTATTTTATTCACCGCCACAATTAGTATTTTAGATGCTTTAGGCCAAGTTGGGTTACAGTTTGGATTTGTTTCGACGCTATTAAAAAAATTACCTCTTTATGAACAAGGATTAGGATGGGTAATTCCAGCCCTTCTTGGATTGGTTATCGGGGGTTTATATGAGTTTATATCGAGTAAACAAACAGAATCAGTTTCAGACTATTTAGCAGAATAATAAGTGAGGAGGCCATGCCTCCTTTTAAATTTAACAAAAATTCCCCCTCCTTTTTACATGGTCTATTTTGTGGTATATTGATAGTAGGTGAAGAATTAGGAGGGAATAACTATTGAAATGTAAACACTGTGATTTCGAGAACTTAGATCAGGCTACGTATTGTAGTGGATGTGGAAAGCCATTAAATGAATCTAATGATGTCGTGACACAATCTAAAAATTTTGAAACGAAAAATAGACGAATTTTAATTAGCGTTATGAGTATATTAGGAATAGGGTTAGCAATGATCATCGCATGGATGATTCTTAGACCCAATCAACTTGAACTTGCAAAAGAAGCCTATCAATCAGATGATTTAACAGCTTACGAAAATGTTGAAAGTAAGCTTTCAAAAGAACAAAAAACTGAATTTGATGCATACCTGATTGAAGAAGCTCAATCAATTTTTGATGCTTTTAAATCAGATGGATTATTTTATAAAGAAGCTGTTCGTCGACTTGAAAAAATTAAGTTATATGTTATTCAAACAGATGAAGTCAATACCATTATGACTCAATTAGAATCGTTAAATAGTTCACGCCAAGCATATAATGAAGGAAAGTCATGGATTGAGGCAAAAGAGTGGGACAATGCTAAAGCTTCATTTGAAGCCGTATTACCATTAGATCCAAATTACGATTTTGCACTTCGTTATTTAGAATCGATTCAAAGATGGCAACTACAAGAAATAGGAGCAAAGGCATTAGATTATCTAGAACAAGAAGACTATGAGAAAGCCGTGAATGAAATTATGAAAGGCTTAGAAATTGATCCAACTAATGAAACGTTATTGAATATTAAACAAACAATTCAAGATGCGTTAAACACTCCTCCAGTTATTGAAGAGGCACCACAGGAGCAACCTAAAGGATTAGGAGAAATGATTAAAGACGGACTTCAAGCAGTTGGAGATGGAATCAAATCATTCTTTGATGGTAGCTGGCTTGAAAATTAAAGATGAAAAATAGCATGATCTAAAAGCTTTAGAATTTTGTTACAATACTTATATTAAAAAAT
>NZ_AEXQ01000084.1:0-6454 GCF_000191865.1 Turicibacter sp. HGF1 | reverse complement strand
TCGTATATTGCAGTAATTTAATAAATTGGTACGATGCCAATCGTAATTTGGACTATTTGTTAAGACGCCCCATTGAATGTCGGTGAATCTTCAGTTTATCTACATCAGGTTCAATGATGATGGTTTCTCCTGTACGGTCACTAAACATCCAGTGAGTATAACGGATATCCCCGAAGACAGGCTTTGCGATAAGTGTAACATCATTTTCTAATTTTGAAATGACTTCTTCGACGGTAGCACACATACTTAAGAAGTAAGTAACGGCAAAGATAGGTTGTAAGGGGATGGTTCCTTCCTTCACTTCATCAGCATATTTAGCAAACTCACGATAGTAGAGTGCCCCCCCATTAATCCTTTCTCATTAATGCCTTCAAAAAAAGTTGGAGTTGTTTTTAAGATTAAGGATCCCATTCCTAACACACCATATGAAGAGGTTAACTTGGTTGATTCATCTAGATTTTTTTCAATAGCTGTTCCACAAGCGTAGAAAGTTGTGCCACTTGGAACAAAGGTTATTTTGCTATCTGATGCAATGCGATTGAAATCGAAGTTTCTCCCCCAAAAATGTTTTTGATCCTCACTAATCCAAGATAGCCCGCTACATCCTGCACTCAGAGTTTCTATCGATTACTTTATCTTATTATCGTTCATGATAATCCTCCTATCTTTAGTATATTTAGATACCATTTAGTTTACGCATAACTTGTTTTTTTATCGTTATTGAAATATTTTTATTACCAATTAATACGTAGAAAGCATGAAAGTAGAGAAGTGAAGAAAATGTGATTATATATAGTTAAAAAGTTCAAGATGCGTTAAGCGTCTTGAACTTTTTTGGATTATTCTTGATTTGTTTTAAAGCTTGCTGCAAATTCATGTAAGACATTGTGGACTTCATCTACATGGTTTGGTTTTATTAAGACTGTAATTTGAGGAATAAAGGCACCAATATCGGCACGTGTAAATGTTCCTGCTTCTTGTTTTTTAAAACATTCATTGACTAATTTTTGAGCTTCATCGACTTTTCCATCTTGAACGCGTTTTAAAATATAGTCTAAAAATTGAGCTTGTTTATTATTCATCATGAAACCTCCTGATATAATATCAACTTTATTATGTCCAAGTCTTTCATGAATATTGCTATTGTTGATCATTATTTTTTTGCATTGAAAAAGACGGTTGTTAAACCGTCTTTTGAGCTTTTTTCTCATTTTGTTTGGCAACAAAGCTTGTGAGCATTGGTGTTAAAAAGGCTGTAATGATGACTGAAGCAGCAACTTGAGCGGTAGCAACAGGAGCAATTAAGACATAAGTTGGATCAACCGCTGCTAAAGCGGCAGGATTAGCAACGCCACTGGCTGCAGTACTTGAAATTGAAGCTCCGGCAATTCCTGAACCACCTGTTAATCTATCAGCTCCAATTGTAATAGCCCCAACAATAAAGACCGTAATTAATCCAAGTAAAATTCCAGATAACCCACCTTGGAATAATTGCTGAATCGACATTCCACAACCAAGTGCAAATCCAACGACGATAATACTTGGAGTCACCCCAGCGCTTAGATTTTTCTTAAGCCATGGCGAGCAACTTCCTAGAATTAATCCAAGGATAAGCGGTAAAATCGATCCGATGATTGGCCAGATTGAAATACTTGCAAGGCCAGCAGAACTTAGAGCAATCATCGTAACAGTAGGTCCGACACTTAAAGATGTAATTCCTACAGCCCCTTTGTCAGAATCGTCACCGTACTGTGCTACAATCCCTGAATAAAGTGCGTTGTTTGCAACAGAGATGGCACTAATAATAGCTAAAGCTGACAATCCTAAGAAATTGTCATTGAATAGGAAGGCCACCCCAAGCCCTAACAAAACTGACATTAATACTTTAGTGACAATGACAACGGCCCCTTTTTTTATAGCGCGTGGTGTACTTTTAATATCAATACTGGCTCCTAAAAAGAATAGGAAGATTCCAACCAAAGCACCTGTTCCATGCACAGCATTTGTAAAGAATCCCCCAATTTCTAAAACTTGAGGAACGAATGAATTTAGTAAAACGCCAATTAGCATTGGGACAACAATCGTGTCTCCCGGAAATCGTTTGTATTTTAGTTTTGCCATTATGATCCCCTCCGATTAGTCTAATACAATACCACCATCACAGTCCCCAATCTCACCGTTAACGAAGCTTGCTGCATCAGAAGCAAAGAACAAAATCATTTGAGCAATCTCAACGGGTTCAGCAGCACGCCCAAGTGGAATCATACCAATAACTTTTGCATTTTTCTGTGCATCTTCAGATAAACTTTTTGTCATTGCCGTATGAGTAAATGATGGGCAAACAGCATTACAACTAATTCCGTATTTTCCACCTTCCTTAGCGATAGCCTTTGTTAGGCCATTAACCCCAGCTTTTGAAGAAGCATAGGCTGCTGTTCCAAGTAAGCCTCCTCCAATTTTTCCAGCTACAGATGAAACATTAACGATGCGTCCCCCTTTTTTCTCAATAAAATAAGGATAAATAGCTGAACAAGTGGTGAAAGTACCGGTCAAATTAATACGAATGGTTCTTTCCCATTCTGCATCACTAATTTCTTGAAATGGTAATTTTGAAATCACACCTCCGACGTTGATTAAACCGTGTACTCGATCAAAATCATTTAAGACAGTTGAAATAACTGAACGGATATTATCGCAGTCTCCAAGATCGATTTTATAAAAAGAAGCATTTCCAAGTTCCTCTGCCGTTGCTAATCCGACTGCCTCGTTAATATCTAAAATAACGACATGTCCGCCACCTTCAACAATTCCTCTTGCAGTTTCTTTCCCAATTCCTTGAGCTCCACCCGTTACTAAGATTGTTTTACCTTTGAAATCAAACATTTTACAAGCCCCCCTCATTTTTGTGAAAAAAATCATTAATTAACTTACGCTAACATTATAGCACTGAAGGCATAAACGGAAAATGTGAGCATAGCCTAGAAAGTAGATGAGGTATTAGGCTACTAGCACAAAGGAGAGAGAATGTGAAAGAGGAATTAATACAATCCATTTTGCAAGGAGAATCGTTTGAACAAGTGGTCGATAAAGCTGCGAAGTATTTAAATAACCCACTGGTTATTATTAATAATTCTTACAATATTATTGCTCATTCTTCCTGTATTAAAATAGATGATTTGATTTGGAACAATGCAGTTAGTAGAGGTTATATTACCCTTGAATTTGCCACGACGTTAAATCATTGGCACACATTAAAAGATAAGAATCGAAAATATGAATGCATGACGGTTGATCAAATCAATGAACGAAGACGTCGTTTTTATAAACTTGAGATTAATCATCAATTACTAGGGTATCTTAATATTACGGAAGTAAAACATGATTTTGATGATTTAGATGAGGAATGTTACTACTTCGTTAGCCAAGTGTTAGCAAAGGAACTTCTAATCCAACAAAAATTAATGCCACCAAGTGATCGGCTTCAAAATGAAGATATTTTATTAGAATTACGACGTGACAACTATATTAATCGTATTCATCTTTATGAACGGGTTCAATTTAGTCATTTAAAAATGACGTCGACATATCGAGTATTATGCTCAGATTTAAACGATTTTTTATCCTATAATGCAGATGAAGATGATTTTAAGCATGAACTTTTATCCCATTTTCCGGGTTCAACCATTATTGTTGTGGATAAAATTTTGATTATTTTGGTGGAGGAGAGGGCGGGCTTATTTAATAAGGAGCTAAATGATTATTTAAAGTTTAAACAGTTGATTCTTGGCATTAGCGATGTTTTTTATGAGTTATTTGAGTTTAAACGGTATGAGAATCAGGCGATTAGTGCTTATGAGAATCGTAAGTATTTGTTAGATGATTTTGATAGATATGTGTTTTATGAACAGGTTAAAATTTATGATTTACTAAGGCAGATTCCAAGAGAAGAATTACTATATTTTTGTCATCGAACAGTTTTAAACATTTATGAATATGATAAAAAGTTTGAAACAGACTATTTAAATACACTAAATGTTTATTTAAGAATGAAACAAAGTATAAAAGCAACCTCAAATTATCTGTATCTGCATCGTAATACCATTAACTATCGGATATTAAAAATTAAAGAGCTCTTTCATTTAGATTTGGATGATTATGCGGTGGTCAATCAGTTACTATTTTCATGTCAAATCATACAGGTTTGGTGTAAGTAAAGAGGATCATCATAAATTTATTTTACTTATTACATCATTTGTGATATTTGTTAATTAATACTATTTATTATAGTCATTGAAATTATAGTTTATTAGGTAAAGAGGGATTGAAACAATGGGGCTAGAACTCAAGAATGCATTTGCTTTATTTAAGTATAATTTTAAAGGGATTCTCTTATTTGAACTGCTATTTAAGCTGATGTCATGGATGATTTATACACCGATTTTACTTCTTTTATTTAGGTTATCAGTTTATATGAGTGGTTATGGATTTATTACAGTTGAAAATTTTATGTCGTATTTATTACGACCATCTACTTTGATTATTATTTTTTTATTGCTTGGTTTTTTTACATTACTGTTGTTTTGTGAAATTAGTGGTTTAGTGTACGCTTTTCATGCATCGTATCACCGGGTAAAAATATCGTGGTTTGATCTATTTTATTTATCCTTGAAGTCACTTTTCAAGTTAATTAAAACAAATCTGGTGATAGCACTGATTGCAGTAATGGGAATTTTAATGTTTTATTTTAATATTCGAGGAAGCTATTTTCCAAAATTAACACTGACGGGTGTGGTAAATGACTATATTGTCTCGAATCGATTATGGATGATTTTATTTTTGATTGTTGGGGTGTTGTTTTCAATCGGATGTGTAAGATGGATGTATTGTCCTCATTGGTACAATTTATCGGATTTAAGTTTAAGCTCATCTATTCAGGCGAGCGTTAAAATGACACATCATCGATTTTTAAATAGTGTAGTAAGGGTAATTTTATGGTATGCAACCGTCATTGTGTCCGTTTTATTACTTGAAACAGTTGGATTTGGTATGATGGCTTTGTTAACTGAAACTTTAAATCAGTTTTCTATTTGGATTTTTACAGTCAAGATTATTGTTTTTATGAGTTTAATTTTATTAATGACCATCTTTTTGATTCCAGCCCAGTATTGTCAAATAAGTGCCAGCTATTATCATTGGTTACATGAGAAAAGAATTGGCGTGCCAGGTTGGAGGAATATAAATTTAGATTCTTCCAAAAAAGTAATGAGTATCTTTATTCTATGTTGTTTTTGTTTCATTGGTGCTGGATTGATGATGGGGTCTAATATTTATAAAGATACGTTTGAGACATTATCCCTTATCAGACAGACTGAAATAACAGCTCATCGTGGTTATTCAGCAATGGCGCCTGAAAATACAATGCCCGCGATTGGGTTAGCAATTGAGCATGGGGCAGATTATATTGAAGTTGATGTTCAAAAAACGAAAGATGAGGTGTTAGTACTCTTTCACGACCGAACACTCAAAAGAATGGCAGGAATAAAGAAAAAAATAAGTGATTTAACATATGATGAGTTATCCACGATTGATCTTGGAGCATCATTTGATGATATTTTCGAGGGAACACATATCGCAACACTTGAAGAAGCTTTAGAGTTATGTGCAGGTCGTGCCAAACTAAATATTGAATTGAAATCGTCTGAGGAGGATTTAGGAAGACTGGTTGTCGATATGGTAGCAAGCCATGACATGCTTGAGGATATTGTGATTACAGCAGCCGACTATGAGGCAATAAAACGAGTTAAAGAATATAATAACGAAATTATGACAGGATATATTACATCAGCCCTTTACGGTGATGTGAGTGAGATGAAGTATGCAGATGTATTTAGTCTGCAATCAAGTTTTATTACAGCTGATTTAGTTGCAGATATTCACCGTCATGGAAAATTAGTTTTTGCTTGGACCGTTAATAATTTAAATGAAACGAAGCGTTTAATGGAATTAGGTGTAGATAATATTATTACAGATTATGTGGAGCATACACTTGAAGTTAAAGCTTCTTTAATAAAAGCAGAATAAAAATTTTAGGCTCTGTTTTAGATAAATGTTGATGCTTGAAAGAGTTGATGCGACTTAATTCTTAATCATGTCGTTTAAGCGATCATTGATGCAAATGAGTCTATTTTGAACAAATATCAACACTCTTTTAAAACACAGCCAAATTTTAAAAGGTGACTTTTGTTATTTCGACAAGAGTCGTCTTTTTTTGTTTTTTGCGCTTAAATAGAGAATAGATTGGAAAAACTAATACAAAAGTTTAGTTCCTCACATTTTTTGCAACGTTCTTTATTAGGTTTAATCTACGTTTTTGCCTAATAGTTGAGGAGTGTTTTGTACGCAAAACGCTAGGAAATCTACATATCTAAGAACAGTTACAGTCCATCATATTTTT
>NZ_AEXQ01000085.1:0-918 GCF_000191865.1 Turicibacter sp. HGF1 | reverse complement strand
ATTATAGAACCATTAAATTAAAAGTAATTCAAAAAAAATAGAAAGTGTTTTTGTTATAGAATAGACCTAGTATACAAAAAATTAACAATCAAATCTAGACATTAAATTAAATCTACTCCAGTATCGAGAATAAATCTTCAATAATGTGCTAGAAGGTAATATAATTAAGAAAAAAAGGAAGAACTAGAAAATATGTAGAAGGTTAATCAGGTATTTGTATGATTGTTAAAATGCAAAGCGATTAACCAAAGAAAGTGTCAAGTGATTAGGGAAGTATGCTTAATAATTACTATATATAATTAAAATTCATAAAGTTGATTGGGAAAAAAGCTACTTATTTATCTTGGTAAAAAGAAAGCATTGAAAGGATGAATGATTTTTCTATAAGACGATATATTTAGCTCCAGTGAATGAGATGAAAATTGAGTTATTATTAATCATAAAATGTAAAGTGAAAAATAATAAGTTATCTTTATATAAACGTTTTTGAAGTAGATTTGATAAATTTGAAATTAAATAAAAAAACAAAAGAAAGTATTTGACAAAAAAACGAAATAGATGTTATTATATAAAAGTTCTGAAAAAAAGAACTTATAAAAATGTTTGAAATAATGTTTTTTTGAAAAATGTTTGACAAAAAACAACACAAATGTTACTATATAGAAGTTCTGAAAAGGAATAAAAAATCTTTTTCAAAAAAAGATTTGACAAAAAACGACACAAATGATAAACTTAATGAGTCAAAAAAAGGTCCAGTGGTGTAGCGGTTAACATGCCTGCCTGTCACGCAGGAGATCGCGGGTTCGATTCCCGTCTGGACCGCCATTTAAATAATGGCCCGTTGGTGAAGCGGTTTAACACACATGCCTTTCACGCATGCATACACGGGTTCGAATCCCGTACGGGTCACCATAAAAA
>NZ_AEXQ01000086.1:0-51972 GCF_000191865.1 Turicibacter sp. HGF1 | reverse complement strand
TTTTTCATAATTTTTGTATATTACATACAATTTTTGGGAAGATTAATTGAAAGGTGAGTCTTGAACTTTAATAGCTTCTGTAGGACATCCTTCAGCTGCATCGATTAAATCAGCTTCTAAGTTGTCAGCAATTTCTTTAGTTCCAGTATTTGCATCACCTTCAAAGATGTTTTCAGCATAACCTTCATCATCATACCCAAAAATATCTGGGGCTACTGCTCCACAGGCACCACAAGCGATGCATTCATCTTTTGATACAATAGAAAATTTAGACATAGTTATGTCCCCCTTCAAAGGATTTTATTATATTATTTATAATTCTTTAGAATTACAAGATTATTATAAGCTGAAAAGATAAAAAAATTCAAATTTAATACTCAAATTAAAACAAAATTATGATATAATTAGCTAGTCTTATTGATTTTTTTACAAATAGCCAAAAAAAACGATAACTTTCTTATCGAATCCATATAAAAATAATGTCAAGAAGGAGTGTGAGTGAGGTGGAAAATAAGGCGGATTATGCTGAATTACGAAGATTATATTTTGGACATCGTGAAAACGATAGAACGCCATCTCATTCTAAAGTTTCAAATTATGAAACCGGAATAGATCAAACGATCGATGGTTTTTCATCTGATTTACATAATTTTTTAACCATCCATGAACATTCATCTGATGAAGAGCCAACGACAATGAGTGATAACGATGAGATGGGACCAAAGTCAGGATTAACTCAACGTTCGTCAGAATTAATTAATAATCTTTGTGATCGATATGGAAATCGGACTTATAATAAAATTACATCCATGATTAATAATGAGGATTTTAGTGAATGGGAGCAACTTGAAAAGGAACTTTTTGCATCTGAATTAAAGTTAAATCTTAATGATTTAGAAGAAACTACTGAGTCATTAACTTATGATGAAATCGTCAATGAACTAAATGAAATGACAACGGGGGATTTAGATGATGATTTAGATTACCTAGATGCTTTAGTTCAACATGATTATTCTCGTTTACGTAAATTTCAAACTGATCAAGAATGTCTGAGTTCTATTTTTAGTGAGATTCTTGAAAATGAGCAAAATTCTAACAAAAATTATGAAGATGATGTGTTTAATAAAAATATAGAATTAATTTTTAATTCGGATATTGATTTAGACAATCATGATTGGTCTGAAATTTCAGATCAGGCTAACTTGGGGAATGGGAATTTAGAAGAAACGATTCAACAGCTTAAGGAACAATGTCAATCACAGGATACAAAGAAAGAAATTCCAACGGGCGAATTAAAACAAGCAGATTTGAATGCTTTTTATTCAGAAAACAAATTAGCGTTAGAATCTTTGAATATGCACTTAGAATCTGAAGAGCACAATCAATCTAAAGGGGAGAAATCTACATCAGATTTATTAAGTAAAGGGTTAAAAGTTTATATTGGAATTACATTTTTTATACTCTTTGTTATTCTGATGGTCATCCTATTTAAATAATGATTTTACAATAAACTAAATGGTGTCTGTAAATTTGAGAGACTGTTTAGTTTATTTTTGTAAATAAAATGAATTAAAGGCAAAGATGCCTATTTTGATGTTGTTTAAGTTTTCAACATTGTGATAAAATAATGGTAGTCGAGGTGATATTATGGTTCGTTCTAAAGTAATTGCAATTGATGGACCAGCAGCAGCAGGTAAAAGTACAATTGCACAAAAAGTCGCAGAAATGTTAGGGTATGTTTATATCGATACCGGGGCAATGTACCGTGCGGTAACATTAAAAGCCTTAAATCAGAACATTGACGTACAAGATGAAGAAAAAATTGAAAAAATGTTAGAAGATACAACGATTCGATTAACAAATGATAAAAAAGTATATTTAGATGACGTTGATGTGACAGAGGCTATTCGTCAACCGATTGTTTCTCAAAATGTATCAGCGGTTTCAGCCCATAAAGTCGTTCGTGATGAATTAAAACGTCGTCAAATTGAGTATGCTAAAACAGCAAATGTTGTAATGGATGGGCGTGATATCGGGACTAATGTTTTACCAGATGCAGATTATAAAATTTTTATGACAGCTTCTGTAGAAGTTCGTGCTGAACGTCGTTATAAAGAAAATATTAAACGAAATATTCCATGTGATTTAGAAAGTTTAAAACAAGAAATTCAAACACGTGATGAGTTAGACTCAACTCGCAAACATTCTCCTTTATTAAAGGCCGAAGATGCGATTGAGGTTGATACTTCATATATGACAATTGAAGAAGTTATTAATACAATTATTAACATTGCAAAGGGCGGGGAAAATAATGAAGCAGTTTAATCAAGTTGATCATGAAGAAATGACAATGAATGATGTTTTAGAATTTACGAATTTTTCATTACCTTCAGTAAATGATATTGTTGAGGGTGTTGTGGTTCGTGTCTCTAATCAAGAAGTAACAGTAGATATTGGTGGAGCAACAGAAGGAACTATTTATTTAAATGAATTAACGTTAGATAAAGTAGAATCTGCTAAAGATGTTGTTAAAGTTGGAGATACTATTAAAGCAATGGCTAAAAAAGTAGATGATGAGCAAATTTTATTATCTCGTCGTGCATTACTTGAATACCAACGCTTCCAAGATTTAAAAGTAGCTTATGAAAAAGGTGAAACATTAGAAGGGAGAGTTATCCGCACGGTAAAAGGTGGTTTAATTGTTAATATCGGAATGGATGCTTTTTTACCAACTAACATGGTAGATGTCGATTTTGTAACAGATTTAGAACAATACGTTGGGCAAAAAATGCTAGTTCGTATTGTTGAATTCAATCCACGTAATAAACGCATTAAAGTCTCTCGTAAAATTGTCGTGGCAGAGCAATTAAAAGTGGCACGTGAAGATCAGTACTCTACTTTAGCTGTAGGAGATATCGTGACTGGAAAAGTCGTGCGTCTTGAAAAATTTGGAGCATTTGTTCGTTTTGGTGCCTTAGAAGGATTGGTTCATATTTCAGAAATTTCTCATCTACCAGTTGAAAAGGTAGAAGACGCCTTAACTGTTAATCAAGAGGTAAGTGCGAAAGTGATTAAAGTAGAAGGAACAAAAATTCAACTTTCAATTAAAGCTGTTTTACCGACACCATTTGAACAATTCGTACAAGTTCATCATGAAAATGAAGTGTTAGAAGGAACAGTGGTTCGTTTAACGGAATTTGGAGCATTTGTTGAGTTAGCTAAAGGGGTAGAAGGACTTGTTCATCTTTCAGAACTTTCTTGGGATCATAAAGCAAAACTTGAAGAAGTGGTGTCTGAAGGGCAAAAAGTTCAAGTGCGAATCATTTTATTAGATAAAAAACATAATCGTATTGGATTATCATTAAAAAAAGTAGAGCAAGATCCATGGCAAACATTTAGTCATAAAGTCGGAGATGTCATTTGTGGAACAGTGACGAATATGACTGATTTAGGGGCATTCATTAAGGTAGCACCATATATTGAGGGATTATGTCATTTTACTGAAGCTTCTTGGAATCCAAATAAAAAATTGGCCTCTTTAGTATCAGTTAATGAAGAAGTAGAAGTTAAAATTATTTCATTAGATGTGAAAAAACATCGTTTGGGATTATCATTACGTGCTGTGAAAGAAAATCCATGGAATACGGTAACTTTAAAAGTGGGAGACGTTATTACAGGAAAAGTGGAATCAATGAATGATCGTGGTGCATTTGTTGCGATTGAAGAAGATGTTATTGGTTTCTTACCGGCAAATCAAATTACTGAAAAACGAATTAATCGTGTAGAAGATGTGTTATCAGTTGGTGAAGTTGTTGAAGTTAAAGTGATGCGTTTTGAACCAAAACAAGCAAAACTTGAATTAAGCATTCGTCGTATTAAAGAAGATGCAGAACGTGAAGAGTTTAATAAGTACATGAAAGAACAGGAACAAGCGGAAACTGAAACACTTGGAGACTTATTCGGAGATGCCTTAAAGAACTTATTAAAATAATAAAAAAGGGGAAAATCCCCCCCTTTTTTTATTTCAAAACCAAATATGAAGTAAAATTTGACTAAGTCATTATAAAACTAATATAATATTAACGACTTAGTTATGTGTAAAGATGAAAGAAGGTGGCAACATGGTATTACCTGTAGTAGCAATCGTTGGTCGTCCTAATGTTGGAAAATCGACTATTTTTAATCGTATCGTAGGTTCACGTGTTTCAATTGTAGAAGATGAACCTGGAATCACAAGAGATCGTATTTATAGTAGCGGGGAATGGTTAACTCGCAAATTTAATGTCATTGATACAGGTGGAATTGAAATTGGTGATGAACCATTCATGCGCCAAATTAAGTATCAGGCTGAAATTGCAATGGATGAAGCAGATGTTATTGTATTTGTTACAAATGCTCGTGATGGAATTACTCAAGCCGATCAAGAAGTAGCAAATATGTTATATAAAACAAAAAAACCAGTCGTGTTGATTGTTAATAAAGTTGATGATATCAACTTTAAAGAACAAATTTATGAATTTTATTCACTAGGTCTTGGAGATCCAATTGCAACGTCAGCAATTCATGGGATTGGATTTGGTGATATGTTAGACCAAATCGTTTTAAATATGCCAGAGAAAAAAGGTATGGATTATGAAGAAGATGTCATTAAATTTAGTTTAATTGGACGTCCAAACGTGGGAAAATCTTCATTAACAAATGCTTTGTTAGGCGAAGAACGTGTGATTGTTAGTGATATCGCTGGAACGACTCGTGATGCAATTGATACTGAATTTACAAAAGATGGACAAAAATATGTTGTAATCGATACGGCCGGAATGCGTAAGCGTGGTAAGGTGTACGAAACAACTGAAAAATATAGTGTTTTACGTGCCTTAAGTGCTATTGAACGTAGTGATGTTTGTTTAATTGTTATTGATGCTTCTAAAGGATTAATTGAACAAGATAAACGTGTCGCTGGATATGCACACGAAGCTGGAAAAGCGGTTGTGATTGTTGTAAATAAATGGGATGCTATTGAAAAAGACGATAAAACAATGCGTGATTGGGAAGAATTAATCCGTACTGAAATGTCATTCTTAGATTATGCTCCAATTGTGTTCTTATCTGCTTTAACGAAAAAACGTCTACATACGTTATTTGAACCGTTAAATTTAGCGGCTGAAAATCATAAAAAACGTGTTGTGACTCATGTTTTAAATGATGTGATTATGGATGCAGTAGCCATGAATCCAACACCAACTCATAATGGTCAACGTTTACGTATCTACTATGCAACACAAGTATCAATTCAACCACCGACGTTTGTTATTTTCGTTAATGATCCAGAATTATTACACTTCTCATACAAACGTTATCTAGAAAATCGTTTACGTCAAGCTTTTGGATTTGAAGGAACACCGATTCATATTATTGCCAGAACACGCGATTAATGAATAATCGTTAGGAGGGTATAAAGATGACAAAATCAATCACAGTTGTAGGAGCTGGAAGTTGGGGAACAGCTTTAGCACAAGTCCTATGTGATAATGGACATGATGTTAAATTGTACGATTTAAATCAGGAAATTATTGATGATATCAATCGAAATCATCACAATTCTCGATTTTTTAAGGAGCTTATGTTACCTGACAATTTAAAGGGAACAACAAATTTAAGTGAAGCTTTAAAAGAGGCTGAGATGATTTTATTATCAGTCCCTACTAAAGTAATCCGTGCAGTTTTAAAAGAGATAAACGAAGTATTAGATCATCCAGTTGTTATTATTAATGCAAGTAAAGGAATTGAACCAGGAACCCATAAACGTGTTTCTGAGATTGTTCAAGAGGAAATTAATGCTAATCATTTAGTAGCATTTGTTGCTTTATCAGGGCCTTCACATGCTGAAGAAGTAATTGAACGTGCTGTAACGACTGTGACATGTGCTTCCACGGTTGTTGAATTAGCAAATGAAATCCAACTAATGTTCAATAATCATTATTTCCGTGTTTATCGTGTAGATGATTTAATTGGAGTTGAGGTTGGAGGTTCAATTAAGAATGTTATTGCATTAGCAGCTGGAATTATTGCTGGACTTGGTTATGGTGATAATGCTAAAGCGGCCTTAATTACACGTGGATTAGTTGAAATTAAACGATTAGGTGTTGCTGTTGGAGCAAATGAAGAAACATTTGGTGGTCTAAGTGGTTTAGGAGACTTAATTGTAACGTGTACTTCAGTTCATAGTCGTAACTGGCAGGCAGGTTATAAAATAGGAAGTGGATCAAATTTACAAGAAGCAATTGATAGTATGACCATGGTTGTTGAAGGAGTTCGTACTTGTCAAGCAACTTATGAATTAGCTCATGAACTTCAAATTGAAATGCCAATCGTTGAGACGGTTTATCAAGTTATTTTTAATAAACTAGAGCCAACACTTGCGATTTCACAATTAATGATGCGTGATATGAAGCCAGAATTTTATTAATAGGCAAAAATCATCACAATTTTAAATTAAATAGTGACAAATTCCCTCCTTGAGTCATATGCTATATTGAAAATGACTTGAGGAGGTTTTAATATGTTTGATAATATTTTTGGGAAATTTGGGAAAGATGTAAATGTAAAGCAAGATGATCTTTTTAATATTGCATCTGAGGCTTCACAAATGGATTTGAAAAATGAACAACAAGTTCGAGCATTGATTGGAAGTGTAGCAGCAATGGTTGGACGAAAAGTTGATCCTGCTATTGAAGATCAATTAACTAAAATGATTATTAACGGGGAAGTTCCAACAGATATGAATGAGTTATTAAAAATGATGATGTAATCATCATTGAGAAATCTAAATGTATTAAAGGGTTGATTTTAAGGTTTGAGTAAATGTCCTAGCGAAAGCTAGGATATTTTTTTATTTCAAATTAAAAGAAGTTATCATATATTGAGATAGCTCTTGCATATAATTCGAAGAAAACACAGACAAGCTACGCTTTCATTTACTGTTGTTAGTGTAGTTTTATGGCAATAATTCCATGGATTAATAAGGCCTACAGTAAAAAAATTAAAGTTTTATCAAAATTCTCTCATAAAGTAGGGGATAAGCATCATAGATTGATATTGACAAAATACAAGTGAAAATGGAGGTTTACTATATGGAAACAAATGAACTGATGAGAGACGTCTTTGCTCGTACGAATGGCGAATTCTATCTCGGCGTAGTAGGGGCGGTTCGTACAGGAAAATCAACATTCATCAAGAAATTTATGGAATCTTTAGTTATTCCACTAGTTGAAGATGAAAATGAAAAGAAACGCATGATAGATGAATTACCACAAAGTGCGAATGGTAAAACTATTATGACAACAGAACCAAAATTTGTTCCAGCACAGGCTGTTAATGTAACAGTTGAAGGAGAGGTAAGTGCGAATATTCGCTTAATTGATTGTGTTGGATATGTCATTCCAAGTGCGATTGGATATGAAACGGATGAAGGACCACGTATGGTGAATACACCATGGTATGATGAACCAATTCCATTTGTAGAGGCAGCAGCAATCGGAACACAAAAAGTTATTGAAGATCACTCGCATATTGGAATCGTTATGACAACGGATGGTTCGATTGGAAACTTTAATCGCGATGATTACTTAGAGGCTGAACAGTTAGTCATTGAACAATTAAAGGCAATTAATAAACCGTTTATTGTGATTTTAAATACGACTCATCCAAAAACTGATGATGTACAAGAATTGAGAAATCAATTACAAGATGAGTATGGTGTTCCAGTATTACCTCTAAGTGTTGAAAATATGACGAAAAAAGATATTTATAGTGTCTTAACAGAGGCTTTATATGAATTCCCAGTTTCAGAACTTGATATTAAATTACCAAGCTGGGTTGATGCATTAAGTGATGATAATTGGTTAAAAGCACGCTTCTTAAAATTAATTAATCAAAGTACAAATGAATTCTACAAGCTTCGTGATATTAATTACTTAGCTGATGAATTAAAAGCAGAAGATATTGTTGAGGATTGTTTTATCAGTGCTTTAGATGCTGGTGTAGGGTTAGCAGAGCTTGAAATTAAGGTTCCAGATCAATTATATGATCAAATTTTAACAGAATTAGTTGGACCAATTAAAGATAAAGCAGATTTAATGTTCTTATTACAAGATTATGCAAATATTAAAAAGGAATATGAACCTATTGCATCTGCACTTAAGATGGTTAAACAAGTTGGATATGGAATTGCAACTCCATCAATCGAAGATATGACACTTAGTGAGCCAACCGTTGTAAAACAAGGAGCACGCTATGGAGTTCGTTTAAAAGCTATTGCACCATCTATTCATATGATTCGTGTCGATGTTGAGTCAGTATTTGAACCAATCATCGGAACAGAACAACAAAGTAAAGATTTAATTGACTTTATTATGAAAGATTCTGCTGATAATCCATTAGCAATCTGGTCTACTGAAATCTTTGGTCGTTGTTTAAGTGATATTGTACGCGATGGTATTTCAGCAAAATTATATTCAATGCCAGAAAATGCACGCTTTAAATTACAAGATACATTAATTAAAATTGTAAACCAAGGTAATGGTGGATTAATTGCCATTATGCTTTAAAATAAGCCGAAAAAGTCTCTTATTGATTTACTTCAAAAGAGGCTTTTCTCATTTTTGAAGCGATTTTTTATAAAATATTAATTTAGATGAAAAAAAGCGAAGTAAATTGCCTAAAATAGTGTTGTCTCAACAAAATATTCAAATAAATGTTTGCAACCATAAAACGGGTGTGGTAAACTTTTACTTGCAAAGAAATGTCTTAGGAGGTATTGATTTTTATGAACCGTTCTCAATTAGTAGATAAAATCGCTGAAAAAGCTGAGTTAACTAAAAAAGATGCAGATAAATTCTTAAGTGCTTATATTGAAGCAGTAACTGAAGCGTTACAAGCAGATGACAAAGTAGCATTAGTAGGATTCGGAACGTTTGAAGTACGTGAGCGTGCTGCACGTCAAGGACGTAACTTACATACTGGAGAAACAATCGAAATCGAAGCTAGCAAATATCCTGCTTTCAAAGCTGGTAAAGCTTTAAAAGACGCTTTAAAATAAGCCTTTTAGATATAAATCAAGACAACTCGCATTTTTACGAGTTGTCTTTTTATTTTAAATAATGACTTTCATTAAATAAGATGCCATAATAAAGAGGATATCGATTGATTAGTTTAATTAAAGAAGGTGAAAGAGATGAGTATTCGTTTTATTTTAGGGCGATCAGGTGTTGGAAAAACAAGACTTGTTTTAAATGAAATTAAGGCAGCTTGTGATGAGCTTCCACAAGGAGATCCTATTTTTGTTATTGCACCTGATCAGATGACGTTTCATTTAGAATATCAACTTTTAAAACAAAGTCAGTATCCCAGTTTAATGAGGGTACAGGGATTAAGTTTTAATCGTTTTGCATATCGTATTTTACAGGAAACGGGTGGTTTGAGTCGCTATCATTTGAACCAAGTTGGATTGGCGCTGTTGTTGCAAAAAGTCATGAATGAAAAAAAAGATCAGCTATCATTATTTCCGTTTTATGCAAACAAACCTGGTTTCATTTCAAAAGTAAGTGAGATGATTGCGGAGTTTAAAAATTATTGTGTGACACCGAATCAATTATTTCAAACCATTCAAACACAACAAGAGATTTCGAATTGGTCGGTTCAATCCGTAAAAAAAATTAATGATATTGCTATTTTATATGATGAGTTTGAAAAATTATCATTAGGTCGATATTTGATGACAGAAGATTATTATACGTTGTTGAGTGAGCAAATCGCTTATTCCTCAACCATTGCTAATAGTGATTTTTATATTGATGGCTATCATTTATTTAATAAACAAGAAGAATTAATTTTATTGCAATTGATGAAGTACGCGAAATCTGTCACTATTGTGTTAACACATGATTTAAATTCAACTAGCCCTGTTTTTTCTTTGCCATCTCGTACCTATTCTAAATTAGCTTCGCAACTAGAAGAAATGGGATTAAATTATGAAATTCAAGAACTAACAGAGGGGAATCATCGTTTTAAATCAGACACTGCCTTAGCTCATCTAGAAAAACAATTTATGCAGTTTCCGACGGTTAAAAGTGAAGCAAAAGGCGTCCATTTTTTCCAAGCAGCGAATAGCCGACTCGAAGTTGAAGAAGTAGCAAAACGAATTCATCACTTGATTCATAAAGAGGGTTATGCATTTAATGATATTGCCATTTATACGGCACAATCAGAGGAGTATCAAGAACTGATTGCCTCTATTTTCCCTAAATTTGAGATTCCAGTCTTTTTAGATTATAAAGAATCTATGTTGATTCACCCTCTAATGGTGTTACTTTATCATGTCTTTGATGTCATGATGAATGGATGGCGTCATGAATCGATGTTTATGATCATTAAAACGGGACTTTTTATGGATGTAAGTCAGATAAAAAAACAACAATCCTTTTACGAAGCGTTTCAGGCTTATCAACGTCAAGTTGATGTGCTAGAAAACTATTGTTTAGCTCGTCAGATTAAAAAACAAGACTGGCAACAAAAAGATGATTGGGTGTATGAGAAGTATCAAGGACTTGGCAGAGGGTATGTGAAAACGGATGATGACTTAGCAGTTGAAGACTTATTAAATACTTTAAAAAAGCAGATTTCTAGTTTGTTAACATCATTTGAGAAAAAATTAAAAAAGCTAAAACCTATAAGGAGTTTGCCGTTGCGACCTTTACCTTCTTAGAAGAAGCCCAAATTCCACAAAAGCTAGCACTACTTGAGTCAAGTGCTGAAGAGACGCAGCATTTAAAGTTACTTAAACAGCATCAACAAGTTTGGAATAAAGTGCTTGAGCTATTTGAGCAACTCGTTGAAATTGGACAAGAAGAAGCGGTTAGTCTAGAAAATTTTGCAACGGTCTTTAAAGCAGGACTTGAAGAAATGTCTTATGCGACTGTTCCACCACGACTTGATCAAGTTTCAGTTGGCGAATTAAGACGTGCCCGTTATCAATTAGTTACGGATTTAGGTGAAGCAGGACAGTATGGAATTAAGCATGCGTTTGTTCTTGGCGTGAATGAGGGGCAAATTCCGAGTGTTATGGGAGAGAGTAGTCTCTTAAGTGAAGTAGAACGTGAACAATTAAAAGAGTTAGGCATTGAACTAGCACCTAGTCTTGAGCAAAGTCAACAAGATGAACAGTTTATCCTATATACCGTGTTTACCTCACCTAAACAAACGTTAACACTTTCTTATGTGAGCAGTAATGATGAAGGGAAAGAGTTTTTACCTTCATACGTTTATAATCAATTAAAAGAAATGTTCCCGCTTTCACAAGAGGCGCACATTGGTCGTGAATTTGATGACGATTTATATGAACAACTAACGACATTGAATCAATCAGTTGCTCATTTATTAGCGCATCTCAAACAAAATCCAGCGTATCGTTCTTACTATGAACCATTATTAGCGTATTACAAGGAACATAATCCATTGATTTATCAAATGGTTATGAGAATTTTAGGATATGAAAATGAGGTAACTAATTTAGATGAAGTGTTGACGAAAAAACTTTATAGTGAAGAAATTGTGGCGAGTGTTTCAAGACTGGAGTTGTTTAACCAGTGTGAATTCGCTCATTATTTACGCTATGGATTACAATTAAAAGATCGAGAACGTTATCAACTTGATTTACCGCATATTGGTGAGCTTTATCATGAGGCATTAAAACGCATTGCCACAATGATTCAAAAGGAGAATCGAACATTTGCTGATTTAACGCAAGATGAGTGTCAGACACTTGCTAAAATGGTGTCAGATGAGTTGAGTGAACAGTTGTTATATAAGATTTTAAAACAAAATAAACGTATGATGAAGTTAACGGAGCGATTGACTCATGTTGTTTATAAGACGTTAATTGGACTCAAGTATCAAAGTAGCCAAAGTGAGTTTAAGCCGATGTTTTTTGAGTTGCCATTCCAAACTGGAAAATCAAATGGAATTCACATCGATTCACGCCCGATTGGAAAAGGATTTAAATTATCATTAAAAGGAATTATTGACCGTGTTGATGTTGCTAAATCAAAAGATGAATCGCAAGCTTATTTAAGAATTGTCGATTATAAATCGAGTCAACAAGATTTAGAGCTTGATAAGGTCTATTATGGTTTGAGTTTACAGCTATTAACGTATTTAGATGTCGTGGTCACGAATGCCCTGCAATTAATTGACATGCCAGCAGAAGTCGGAGGACTCTTGTACTTCCATGTTCATCGCCCCATTATTTCAAAAGACGATCAAGATTTATTAAGAGATGTGGCGTTAGAAGAGCAAATATTAAGGCTACATCAAGAGGATTTTAAAATGAAAGGTTATTTACCGGATGATTATGACGTGGTGACACTCAGTGATCATCGAATAACGGATCGCTTAAAAAGTGATGTCGTCCCTATTACGCTAAAAAAAGATGGAAGTTTTTCAAGTCGTGGGACATCGACGTTATCTCCGGCTGAACTTTCGATGTTACGAAATTATACGAATCAAACGATTGAACGTGCCGCGACGAAAATTACGCAAGGTTCTCTTCAGATTAATCCAAGTCATCATGGCGATCGTAAAGCATGTGATTTTTGTTCTTATCGAGGGGTGTGCCAATTTGATATTGATTTTCTCGGAAATCAACCACGTATCTTAGCTAAAATGAAAAAAGAAAATGCATTAGAGGTGATTAAATGTCAACTAGAGGAAGGAGGAGATCAAGATGAATCAAGTACCCATTAAACCGCTGGAGGCGACTTGGAATGATGAACAATGGGAAGCTATTTATCGAAAAGGCGAAGATTTATTAATTTCAGCTGGGGCAGGTTCAGGAAAAACGGCTGTACTCGTGGAACGAATGATTCAAAAAATTATTCAAGAGAAACTAAATATTGATGAATTACTTGTCATGACCTTTACAGAGGCAGCAGCTG
Source organism: Turicibacter sp. HGF1 (assembly GCF_000191865.1). NCBI lineage: Bacteria > Bacillati > Bacillota > Erysipelotrichia > Erysipelotrichales > Turicibacteraceae > Turicibacter > Turicibacter sp. HGF1. The sequence continues at coordinate 38,983 of NZ_AEXQ01000086.1, read as the reverse complement.
CTGAAATGAAACAACGTATGCGTTCACGCATTCAAGATGAGTTAGAAAAGCAACCATATAATGAACATTTAAAGGTCCAATTAAATAAAATTTCTCAGTCTCATATTTCAACGTTTCATGCCTTTTGTAATAAGTTAATTAAACGTTACTATTATTTATTAGAACTCGATCCTGTGTTTAAGATTGCCGATGATATTGAAGTCGGGATTATTCAAGATGAGGTGGTTGAATCGTTATTTGATGACTTATCAGATGATGAGGATGAGTCTTATTTGCTGTTGAGTCGTCAGTTTAATAATGATCGCAATGATGAGAATTTAAAAGTCATGTTACTTAAAATTTACGAATTGGCACGTTCTAATCCTGAAATGATTCAGTGGTTAGAGAATTTACCTCACCTATATCAGTGGGATGAGCAAGATCTAATGTCATGGATTCATTATGATAAAATTTTAAAAGTCATAACTCCAAGTCTTAATGAAGCAGTATTAGATTTAGAAAAAGCAAAAGAATATGCGACTTACTCACAAATGACGGAGAAATTACATAAATACGCAACAGATGTATATTTTCAAGATTTAGAGTATGTCAATCGTTTAAAGGATGCCATGAACTCATCATATGAAGCGCTACGCGAGGCTTTTATGAATACAACGCTTTCGAGATTTCCTTCAGCACCTAAGAAAGATTTTGATGAAGAGATGAACACGATTTGTAAAGAGGCGCGTGATTCTTTTAAAAAACGAATTGAGAAAATAAAGGAAAAATATTTAACGTACTCGAATAAAACGCATTTGATTCATTTTAAAAAGAGTCAAGAAGTGGTAGAAGCATTAGCGAAAATGGTTCTTCTATTTCATGAGCGTTTTAGCGAAGCGAAATTAAAACGACAATTACTTGATTTTTCTGATTTAGAGTGGTATACGCTTCGGTTGTTAATCCAAGATGGACAAGCAACTGCGGTAGCATTTGATATTCATGCTCAATTTAAGGAGATTATGATTGATGAGTATCAAGATACTAATTTCATGCAAGAATCGATTGTTCAGGCGATTGCCAAGATTAAGTCACCTGAAATTCCAATTTTCATGGTAGGGGATGTCAAGCAGTCGATTTATCGATTCCGACTCGCAGAACCAAGTATTTTTCAAGGAAAATATACGATGTTCTCTGATGGAAATGGAAAAGGTCATAAAATTGATTTAATGAAAAACTATCGTTCTCATCAGCAAGTGATTGATTCAACGAATTATATTTTTAAGCAGTTAATGGATGAGCCGGTGGGTGAAATTAATTATGATGAAGCGGCAATGCTTCGACTTGGCGTGTTAGGTGAAGTGAATGATCCATTTAACCAAAATGAAGTACATTTGATTGATAAATTGCAAGTCACAGATGATGAAACGGATTTAAGTACCGTTGAACTTGAAGCGCATCACATTGCGAGAACAATTAAGCGTTGGATGGATTCTAAACAAGAAGTATATGATCGAAAATTAGGTCGCATGCGTCTTTTAACTTATCAAGATATTGTGATTTTAATGCGATCGTTAAGCAGTGTGACAACGTTTCAAGATGTTTTTCGTCAATATCATATTCCGCTGTTTACCGAACAAAATACCGATTTGTTTGATTCAATTGAAATTATTAATATGGTTTCTTGTTTAAAAGTCATTGATAACCCTTATCAAGATATTCCTTTGGTTGGCCTGATGCGATCACCGTTATTTTTCTTTAATGAGCGTGAATTGTCACTCATCAAAGTTTCAAGTAAAGCTTCATCCTTTTATGAACTCGTCCAATTTTATCAAAATCACGGAGAGGATGAGTTTTTAAAACAAAAAACAAAGCGTTTTGTTGAGATATTAGAACGTTGGCGTTTCGAAGCGAAAATACAATCGCTAGCAAGTTTGATCACCCTTATTTATGAACAAACGCTTTATTATGAGTTTGTGATGGGACTTCCACATGGTTATTTAAGAAAGGCAAATTTAGATGTTTTTGTCGATAAGGCACGCCATTATGAGTCGAGCACTAAAAAAGGTTTATATGGATTTGTTAATTATATCGATCGAATGCAAGCTCTTGGAAAACATTTTGGAAAAGCTAAAACGGTCACAGCGAATGAAGATGTTGTTCGAATTATGTCTATTCATAAATCAAAAGGGCTTGAATTTCCTGTTGTGTTTATTTCTCAAATTCAAAAGAAATTTAATGTTCAGGACGAAAAAGGAAATTATATTTTACATAAAAAGTATGGAGTAGCAGTCAAGTACATTGATTCGCAGTTAAGCTTTACTCAAAAAACAATTGCTCAAAATGTGGTAGCAAGCCTCATTCATCGAGAAATGTTAGCAGAAGAAATGCGTCTTTTATATGTGGCCATGACACGTGCTAAATCTAAGCTTTTATTTACAGGAGTTTTTGAGGTTGAGAAAAAGCTCGCTTCTTTAAAAGAAGTCATCACTGAATCGGGTGTGAGGTTACCAGATTCGTATCGATTAAAAGCAGTTAATTATGCTGATTGGATTTTACCAGCTATTTTAAAGCATCCAGATAACCAAGAGATCGTGGCGACCTATTTAGGGGTAACACCGACTTGTTTAGAAGATGCTAGTTCATGGAAAATAGAAATATTCTCCCAACAACAGGAGCTTGAACAATCGATGAAGGTAGAAGAGTCATTAGCTAAACAACCCCCTGTTATTGATTTTGAAAAAATTTTTTCAACGCGTTATGAGCATCAGGAACTAGTTGAGATTAACGCAAAGCAATCTGTTTCACAGCGCAAACTGGCTGAGGAAACACCTATGTTTAAAGGGATTCCTGAGCTTAGACCACAAGTGGCTTATGATCGGCCATCATTTATGAGAGAAAAGAAAATTAGTGGAGCTGAAGCGGGAACCGCATTGCATCAATTTATGCAGCATTTACCGGTGATGAAAAATCATACGTTAGAAAGTTTACAGCAAGTCAAAGAACGAGTGATTGAAAAGGAAATGATGACCGAGGAGATGAGTAGTCGAATTGATCTAGGGCAAGTGCTAGAGTTTACTAAAAGTCCTCTTTATGAAAAAATTATAACAGCGTTATCGGTTAAAAAAGAGGTTCCATTTATGACGTTAGTAAAGGTGGATGAGCATGAACAGTCTCAAATCTTACTTCAAGGGGTCATTGACTTATTAGCAGAATTTGAAGATGAAGTCTATATCGTGGATTATAAAACCGACTATATTCGTGACTTTGAGGTACAACAACAAGAACTAAAACAAAGATACGAAACACAAATGAAATACTATTCTAAAGCGATTAAAGAAATATTCCCAACTAAAAAAGTAAGTTGTCATGTTTATTTCTTAAAAGTATCGCAGTGTCTCGTTTATTAAAGATAAGAAAAGGACATCTCCCAATTGGGAAATGTCCTTTTCTAATCGACTTTTGCATTATCTTTAATATAAGCTTTTGTTTTTAAGTAAAGTGTCCGTTCGTGGTAATCTACTTCAGAGTGCTTTAATTTCATTCCTTCAATATGACTACTTAAAATGAGACCAAATAAAATCATATAAGAGAGTAATGAACTTCCCCCATAACTGATAAACGGAAGCGTTACCCCTGTAATGGGAAGCATCCCAATCGTCATCCCAATATTTTGAATTTGTTGGAAGAATAACATTCCAAAAATTCCAACGCATAAGTAACTATTGTAATGACCACGATTCAGTGTTGCCGTATTGAGAATTTCAAAATCAAATAAACCACATAAAATCACCGTAATTAAAGTTCCAATTAATCCAAAGTCCATTCCGATAACGGCAAAAATGAAATCAGTGTGGGCTTCAGGGAAGTAAGTGGTTAAGCTTTGGAATCCGTTTCCAATTAGATGACCCGATCCAATGGCAAGTAATCCTTTTGCTAATTGGTTTCCTGCTCCTTGAATCGTTCCAAATGGATCAAACCATCCAAAGAAACGACTTAATTTATAAGCTTGAATTCCAAGAACATTTGTTAAAAAGTCTGGGAAAACTCCGACTGCTAGAATAAAGATTGTAATACCGACCATAGCGATTGAACCAACGATAAAGATATATCGCCACTTAATTCCTGAAGAAAAAATCATGAGTGCGACGAAGAATAAAATAATCATCGTAACACCAGAATCCGGCTGTTCAAAAATTAAAAAAGCTGGTGGCACAATAGCTGCTCCAATTTTTAGAAGAAGTAAAAAATCTGTTTTGACGGTACGCTTTAAATGGGGATAAAACTCGTTGTGTTTTTGAATGATATCGGCTACAACGAGTGCGAGCGCAATTTTCATAAATTCTGATGGCTGTAAAGTTCCGATACCAGGTAAGATGTACCAGCAGGTTGCCCCATTAATATTTTTAGCAAACGGAACATTCATAATGCCTTTTTCGTGAATAAAAAGTCCGAATAGTAAAATCATTACAAATCCATATAACCACCATCTTAAAGCTCGAATTCGATCCGTTCCAATGATGATGATGATAAAGGTTAGGATAAATCCAATGCCATAAAACAATCCTTGCCTCATGGCATAATCTGATGCTCCGTACTGGATTTCAGTCAACGGTGCAGAGGAAGTAATGGCAACCAGACTAATTCCGATAATAAGAAGTAAATAGACAATAATTGGATTATAAAATAAAATCTTAAATTTATTTAAAATATCTTTCATTTAATCACCTGACTTTAAAAGCTATATGTTCATTCTATCAGATAATAACAAGATTGATAAGTAAATGTAGTAAAATGTTTGGATTATTTAAAACTTATCATTTCTCATGAAGTCGAATAGGAGAGCGATTCACCTAAACCTAAAATGTGCATAAGTTATATTATGACGAACGAAAGAGGAGGATTAAAATGCCTAAAAAAGTCGAAAAAGAACCGTTATTATTTGTGGATACTGGTTATCTAGGATGTTTTGTCAGTGAGCAAAGTTATTTTAAAACCCCTACAGAAAAACCAAATAATGTATCAAATCCTGATTATGTTCATAATTATGCAAGTACAGATTTTTTTGATTTTGATCAGTTTACAGTTTCTCACGATGAAAGTGCTAAAAAAGGTCGAAAAATTACAAGTGAGTGATGAAGTAGAAGATGATGAGTATGAACGCGTCGATATTTTAGTCGATGAAACGGATGATCATCTTCAAGAGCAAGAGGAAACAGTTGGTTTAATGAATAATGTTAAAGTTGAAGAAACAGAGGGATTTGATGATGAAAACAATATTACGATTGAAGAGATAGAAGTGGATTCCTCTGAGACTAACACACATACTGAAGCGGTAGAGGTTAAAGTGCCAGTAACTAATATGGTAAGTGAAGAAATAGAAGTTGATGCAAAAGCGACTAATACGTTAGGTGAAGAAGTAGAAGTTGATGCAAAAGCGACTGAGACGTTAAGTAAAGAAGTAATAAATGGAGAAGGGTTAGAGGAGAAACAGGAGGTAGATGTCGACAACTCTGATGATGAGGTAGAAAAAACAGTCGAACCAATGGATGAAAAGCAACGGGAATTATTATTGTTCATCCGTGATTTAACCAATCGTCCCACTTCGATGAAAGCCCCAATTGTACAAATCGTCAAAAAAGATGGAACACTTAAGTCTGGAATTTTGAATTTAGCAAATGAAACAACGGTTAGCATCGATAATTTGATGAATAAAGTGGAGGAAATTCCAATTTCATCTATTGAAGGAATTAGAATCTTACATATGTAACGAGTTAGGACCTCTTTTATAAGCGGGTAAGATGAGAACATCCCATCTAATCTGTTTGTAAGAGAGGTTTTCCCTTTTTAGCATAAAAGAAAAGGTGCTGTGATTAAACAACACCATCCATACGCCATCATTAAAGATTGTTATCATCTAGTGGTACATAGACATCTTCTAAGCATTGAATTGCTATGAAAGAGTTTAAGTCAACGGTACACAATGTTTTGGTAGGAATCAAACTTATCGAAGTTAGCCCTTGTCTTTCAAAAACATTGAGGTCGTCGTTTATTGTGTTAATGTGTCTAAAACCATCTGAATCACTCATATCTCGAGCATCATTACTATGATTTGAGTTAGCATTTGAATTATAAGCCAACGCTCTAATCGTTGCACTATTTTCATTGACATCTTCGACTCTAAACAGTGAAGCGGATTGAAGACCAGAGTCGGGAAGAGTGGCTAATTTAAATGGTTCTCCATTTGGTAGATATAAAATAAAGGGTCTTGTATTAGCTTTAGACGCTTCACCTAAAATAAGATTGTTATATCGTAAGATGCTACTATCTGTTGGAGTAGCAGCCTGTTGTAGACGATTGATGAATCTAAGCGTATCAGCAACAGGACTATATTTAATTGTTCGAGTAGTTTCAGAACTCATAAGCTCACCTTAATTTAAGAATATATTAACATAGAGGCGCTACTTCTATGTGACCTAAGGATAGGTCTCTCATACTTTCATATGAGTGTAGACTATATCATCATCCTAGTTTGAGGATGTCCTCCGCTTCCACTACCCATCGCTTGTAGTGTACTCCCTTATAGGGATAGTCGTTGAACGTTCTCCTATTCGGAGCTTCGCTGCTGATTTTCCATTGTATGAGCACGTAGGATTTAACCTTATGCCATCTCATTTATTTTTTCTGCTTTCGCAACCTTCACACTTAGTCTATTTCAAACTTATGTTGTGGTTAAATGAGCTTTAGGAGGTCCCAGCAATTCAAAGGATGTTGGAGATTTCTTAAAATCTCACTCCATGCTCGTTTCTGAACATGGGAGGCAGTTGAATGGATGAAACTATTCTTTTACCTCCTAGGTACATTATTAATTTATGCTTAAACTAGGCTTTGTTTCTAGACAAATCCCCAATTATAACCATAAGACAAAGAACTAATTTGAATTAAATTTGGAAATTGTTAAATATTAGGTTTATTTTGGTTATCTCTGGACATAATAGGATGGAATATAAAAAGGGGTGCGTTAAAATATGCAAAAATTATGTGTCGTGATTGCATTAATTTCATTATTAGGTATAGGCTTTACATTTTATTCTCATATGATGAGTGATGAGATGCAATTAGAACGATTGGGGTACTCAAAAGAAGTGATTACTCAATTGCGTAATGAAAATTCAGAGATGATTGATAAGATTATAAGAGATAAAAGAAGCAGTGAAGAACTACTCGATTATCTTTTTGTGAAAAACTTTAATTATGACTGCTACGATGAATATGTTGATTTAAAAGAAAAATATCCCGAGTTAGAAGCAACTGAAGTTGTGTACGTGGCTTCTTTTTTTGAACATGTTTTTGTTCCAACTTTACTTCAGAATGGTTATGATGAAACAACGATTGACATGTGGTTTCAGTCACCAAACTTTAGTCAATATATTAAAACAGGTGATATCACAACCTTAAATAGTATTTTAAGCTTTGCCAAAGAAACAGGAAATGATTTATATACGTTATTAGAGTATGTAAGCTATGAAAAAAGGTATCCTCAAATTGGAATAAATGAAACAATAGTTCAGGTGGATGAATATCAAAATACCATATTCCCAGCCCTAAAACAAAAAGGATATCAAGCAGAGGAGATTGAGGTCTTATATACGAGCTGTGAATTAACTGATTTAAAAGCGTTAATTGATACCGATTTAAATCCATCTCAAACACTAGAACTCATGACTGCTAGTAGTTTTAGTTCGGCTAATTTTGAAATTTATGATGAAGTCTTAAATAGTGGACATTCGATTACGTATGCCCTTCAATATGCTAAATATCCAAATGTTAAATCAAATTTTTATGAAGCGATTGTTTCAACTCCAAATCCAAATCAACTGCTAGCACTTGTTAATAAAAACTATCAATTAGAGGCAACGTATGTGCCGACTGATTTTGTTCCATTAGATGTTACACTTTCGACCTTTGCATTGACTGGTACGAACTATTTACGCCGTGATGCAGCAGATGCCACTGAAAAACTCTTTGAAGCGGCAAAAGAGGAAGGGATTGAGCTTTTATTACGGTCAGGTTACATTTCCTATGAAACACAGAAAAAAAATTATGAACAAGATCTGTATGAAATGGGAATGGAATATGCAGAAAAAATTAGTATGAGACCTGGACATAGTGAACATCAATTAGGATTAGCAATTGATGTTACGAGTGATAGTGTCAATCAAAGTTTATCGGTTGATTTTGCTAAAACTGAAGAAGGAAAATGGGTGTTAGAACATGCTCATGAATTTGGATTTATTATTAGATATCCAGAGAATCGTGAAGCAGAAGTGGGATATACTTATCAACCTTGGCATCTGCGTTATGTTGGCGTAGAAGTGGCTTCTGAAATTTATGAAAATGATTGGGTATTAGAAGATTATATTTTAACCTATGGCTTACTCGATCAATGAGCATGAGTTTATCTCATGCTTTTTTTATTAAAGGCTTTAGCCTGTTGAGCTCGCGAAGCGTGCGAAACATAAAACCACCTGCTATGCGGGTGGGAAATAGTGGTTATACCAATAAAAAATCACCTTTCTTCCTATAATAGAGTTGTTCAGGCTACTATTTTAGAAGAGAAAGGTGATTTTTATGGCCAATAAGGCAAATAGTTTATCTCACACAAAGTGGATGTGTAAATATCACATTGTGTTTACTCCTAAGTATAGACGAAAAATAATTTATAATCAATATAAAACCAGTATAAGAGATATATTAAAACAATTATGTGCGTATAAGGGAGTAGAAATCATAGAAGGACATCTGATGCCAGATCATGTCCATATGTTAGTAAGTATCCCACCCAAAATGAGCGTCTCAAGTTTCATGGGATATTTGAAGGGGAAAAGTGCATGAATGATTTTTGATAAACATGCAAATTTAAAATATAAATTTGGAAATAGACACTTTTGGGCAGAAGGCTACTATGTAAGTACAGTTGGATTAAATGAAGCAACAATCAAGAAATATATACAGGAACAAGAAAGTCATGATATAGCAATGGATAAATTAAGTGTAAAAGAATATGAAGACCCTTTTAAAGGGTAGCTAGTCATACGAAAGCTCCTTCAGGAGTAAGCAAAAGTGGCAAAGGCAAGTAGCTTGAACAAAGTGAAAGCTAGCGCCTTGAGATGCTAGCCGGTAACAAGGGCTTATAGCCCTAGTGAAAACCACCCGTTTGACGGGTGGTTTTTATTTCAAAATCGGGAAATAGTTTGCACTGAAAATTATGTCGGGAAATAGAGGTCGTTTGTTGGCGAATGAAAATAATGTCGGGAAATAGTTTGTCGATTGAAAGGGGTTGCAGAAGTTGTCGGGAAATATGCTTTTCTAAGAGAAAAGCGCAAAAAAAAGAGATAGGATCGTTTCAAGATTCTATCTTTTTTTCGTTGTATTTGAGGGTTAATATATAAGTCTAGATAAGTTTTTCACAATTGAAAAACGTTTAACTGGTTTTTTAAACGGTATAGGATGACTCTTGGTGAGAGGGTTGGTTCCCCTATAGTTTGTCTTAGTATCCAAAGAGCTTAAATGTTAAGTCTGATTATTAAAATATTGATAGACTATGAAAGAGTCGTTAGGAATAAAGTTAAACAGGAATTTATTTTGGAGAGGAGTATTGAGGGTGAAAACGATTAAAATTTGTGTGGGAAGTTCATGCCATTTGAAAGGATCGTATGAAGTGATTCAGATTTTTCAATCGCTGATTGAAAAGCATCAGCTACAAGAAGTGTTGGAATTAAGAGCTGCTTTTTGTTTAGGTCATTGCACGGAGGCGGTCTCTGTTATGGGACCGAATGAAGAAGTATTGGCGGTTTCTCCTGATGATGCAGAGAAACTATTTGAAGCAGTGATTAAACCACAATTAGGAAAGGAGTGAGAGGATGGGGGTTATTAGTTTTTCAGAAGCAAATTGTAAAAATTGTTACGCCTGTGTTCGAGCCTGTCCGGTCCAATCGATTAAGATTAAAAATGAGCAAGCGATTATTATGGAAGAACGATGTATTGCATGTGGATTATGTTTAAAGGCTTGTCCTAAAAATGTGAAGAAGATTGAAACTGAATTAGAAAAAGTTAAGCAATTTATAAAATCGGGCCAATCAGTTGTTGTCTCATTAGCTCCAACCGCTTTTGGTGTTTTTAAAAATCAGGGACATAAATTAGTTGCAGCGCTAAAGAAATTAGGTGTCTCGCATGTAGAGGAAACGGTAGTTGGAGCAGAAGTCGTAACTCAAGTCTATGAAACGTATCAGCATTTTCATTTAGATAAGTGTTATATTACGAGTTGCTGTGCCTCTGTTAATTTATTAATTGAAAAACATTATCCTAAAGTAATCCCGCATTTGATTCCAGTCATTACCCCGTTAATGGCACATGCTAGAATGTTAAAATTGAAGTATGGGCAAGATGTCAAGGTGGTTTTTGTGGGGCCGTGTTTAGCCAAGAAAATCGAAGGTGAGGAGGAAGAAAGTATTTCTGCAGTACTAACGATACAAGAATTAAAGCAATGGTTTAATGAAGCGGGAATTAAATTAAATGAACTTGAAGAAGTCCCATTAGATGATGGGTTGGTGAGTCAACGAACGTATCCTATGGTGGGTGGCATGAGTAAGTGCTTCAATGAAAAAGATAAAAAAATTGAAATTGTATCCGTTGATGGAATTCGTGATTGTATTGAAGTGATTGAAGGAATTGAACGAGGAGAGTTTAAAAATATTTTCTTTGAAATGAGTGCTTGTCACCATAGTTGTCTTGGGGGACCTGCTATTGGAGAAGAATGTGAAAATATCTTTAATCGTAAAATGCGAATTAAAGATTATGCGAGGCAAACTCAGCCTCTACATGAGATGAGTGAAGGCGGACGTTTGCCTCTTATTAATCTCAATCGAGTGTTTAAAAATCAATATTCTCCGATTATTCAACCAAGTGAAAAAGAAATTGAGTTAATTTTAAATAATATAGGCAAGTATTCTGCAATGGATGAGTTGAATTGTGGAAGTTGCGGGTATCCAACGTGCCGACAAAAAGCAATTGCGGTTTATAATCATATGGCGGAACCGACGATGTGCTTGCCATATATGAAGCATAAGGCTGAAACTTATTCGCATGTTATTTTTGATGTGACACCGAGTATTATTTTAGTAGTGGATAAGAGCTTAACGATTATTGATTTTAATCCAGCAGCAGAACGTTTTTTTGAAGTGAAGAAAGATCAGGCGATTGATTTGCCAGTTTCAATCTTTTTAGATGAAGCCCCTTTTTCAAGTGTTATTGAGTCAAAAAGCGATCTATTAGGGCATCGTTTAAGCTTAAATGAAAACAAAACGATCGTGATTCAAAGTATTATTTGGATTGAGCAGCAAGAAGTGATGTTATGTATCTTACATGATATGACGAGTGAGATGGCACACGAGTTAAAAATGCAGCATTTAAAAATTAACGCCATTGATATGGCCCAACAAGTTATTAATAAGCAGATGATTGTTGCACAAGAAATTGCCAGTTTATTAGGGGAGACGACAGCAGAAACGAAAGTGACGTTAACTCGTTTAAAACGATTGATTCAAGAAGATGAGGGAGGATTATTATGAGTTTTTTTATTGATTTCTCCTGGGGAAGTTTAAATAAAGTGGGCGAGGAATTGTGCGGTGATAAAGTTGAATTTTTTCGAACTCATGATAGTGTGATTGCGGTATTATCAGATGGGCTTGGTAGCGGGGTTAAGGCGAATATTTTAGCCACTTTAAGTTCAAAAATTGCTATTACGATGTTAAAAGCTGGCTTATCAATTGATGAAGTGGTGGATACAATGGTTCATACGTTGCCGGTTTGTCAGGTTCGGAAGCTAGCGTATTCAACCTTAACCATTGTTAAGATTAATCAAGATGATCAAGTCTATGTGGTAGAAATTGATAATCCGAGTTTGTTTTTTTGGCGAGATGGTGAAATTTTAAAAGTTAAGGCTGAGGAGCGTGTCATTAACCAGCGGAAAATTAAAGAAAGTACTTTTAAACTTCAAGAAAACGATACATTAGTTTTAATTAGTGATGGAGTGGTTCATGCTGGAGTTGGAACGATTTTAAATTTAGGCTGGGGCTGGCATGAGGTTTCTTATTTTTTGGAATCAGTTGTCAATGAGAAGCTGTCAGCTCGTGAAATTACTAATCTATTAATTGAAGCGTGTGATGATTTATATGGTGGCAATCCCGGGGATGATACAACGGTTGTCAGTTTAAAGGTGATTAAACCGAAATGGGCGACATTATTCGCAGGACCTCCACAAAACAAAGAACAAGACCAAGAAGTCGTCAAAGCCTTAATGGAGAGTGTGGGTAAAAAAATTGTGTGTGGAGGAACAGCCGCTCATATTGTCGCTCGTGCGATTGGCGAAGAGGTAGAGACAAGTTTTCATTATATTGACTCCCACATCCCACCGATTGCTCACATTAAAGGAATTGATTTAGTCACAGAAGGAGTTTTAACGATTAAAGGAGCTGTTGAAATTTTAAAAGAAATTAAACTCTCTTCCAATTTTGAGTTATTATCCGAAAAACATGGCGCAGCACTACTCGCAAAAATGCTATTTGAAGACTGTACGCATATCCGATTATTAATTGGGCGAGCGATTAATGCCGCACATCAAAATCCTGATTTTCCAAAAGAGTTAAGCATTAAGTTACGCGTCTTAGAAGAGTTAGAAGATATTTTAACGCAACTTGGAAAAGTAGTCGAAATGGTTTATTACTAAAAAGAGGAATCCAGCAAGGATTCCTCTTTTATTTAGTCAGTTGTTCTAAAAATTCAGATTCATTTAAAATTTGAATGGCTTGACCTTTGTAAATAAGTTCAATCGCCTTTTTTAATTTGGTGCTCATTTCATGAGGTTGAAGCTCATACACGGCAGGATGAGACACAATTAAGAAATCTGTTTTACGTGTTACCGATGATCCAACTGTTCCACCGAGTTGAGAAATCAGTTGAATGGCACTAAGGCGTGACATTGATTTTAAGGTTCCCGTAAATACAACGGTTTTATGTTTGAATACATCAGATTTTGATGAGATAAAAGGGAGAGGGGAAGGAGTAAAATTGCGTTTTGAAGTCACCGTCTTTTTTAATTTTTTAGCAGGGATATAGCCAGCATCGTGAAGTGTACCCAGTTTTAGCCCTGCCATTTGACAAAGTTCTTCTAAATCAGCACATTGTAACTCTTCTTGCATTTTCAATACGATATTGGCACAGGCATGAGCATCAGCACTCGCATGGTGATGATTAAATTCGAGTCCTAAATGATGATTAACCGTGTTTAATTTGGCATTTTCTAAATGAGGAAAGAAATTTCTTGATAAAATCATCGTACAACCATAACGACAATTTGGGTAAGGGATGTGGTAAGCATCTAATGTATGACGTAATACACTTAAATCAAAGGCTGCATTATGTGCCATGATGATGTTATTAGTGAAATAGGGAAGTAGCTCTGGCCAAAGTTGGTCGAAAGTTTTAGCATTTTTGACATCAGAGGCGCGAATGCCATGAATCGAAATATTAATCGGAGCAAAGCGAAGTTCGTTTGGTTTGATTAGGTAGTATTTTTGTTCAATAATTTGATTATTTTTAACAACGGTTAATCCAATCGAACACGCGCTGTCACGTTTTTCATTTGCTGTCTCAAAATCTATTGCAATAAAATTCATTCTCAATCTCCTTAAGCAGTATTTCTTTTATTATAACGTGAAGAGATAAATGCGGATAGAGGCTATTTTAAACAAAATAAGTGAACATTTTTTAAAAAGACATTAAAAATGGTTTTGTTTACCAAAAAATGACATCTTTCATTTCGTCGGATTTGCTAGAATAAACTTACTATCTTCTTCATATAAATGTATCAATCAAGTACATGATGGAGGCGTTTTAATGAAGGAGTTTAAACAAGTGGGAGAGATTCAATCACTTGGAAATCAAGAGCTAATTTTAGCAAAATCAAACCTTAAGCAAGGCTATTTTTATAAAATTAAGAAGCGAGCTCAATCTCAACAATCTCAGACACATTATGTGTTGATTATTGATGGTTCAAAGTCATCTAAACAGCACTTTCATGACATCAAAAAAGCTTTAAAATGGGGATTAAAGTTTATCACTACCCATCCCAAACATCGCCTTTCACTCATTGTTTTCGAAGGGAAAAAGGAGATGAAATGGTTATTAAAAGAGGTTCAGGCCGAAGAATTGAGGCAACAGTCTGCGGATATTGAGGACGCTATTCATCATGTCTTGAGTCATTATCGGTATGCTAGTTTAATCAATGTGTTAGAGAGTGTGATGGGACAACTTGATTTTTCAATCGCGACTCAATTTATTGTTTTTTCAAGTCAAACATTTCAGTTAATGGAATATGAGATGGATTTAAAGTCATCACGTTTTCTAAAAGTGGCGACTTTGTTAAATCAGCATTCTGTTAGACTCGATATTTTAAGCTTCAATGAATGGATTCCATTGAATTTTAAGAAATGGTTAGAAGAGTTGAATCAAATGGGACAGATTCATTACTGCTTAAAAAAAAGTGATTCTATGTTTTATTTGAAAAGAATAATGAAAAATCAACGGCTGACCATTTTGCTTGAATCAGGGGAAATTTTTTTATGTCGAAAAGGAGAGCGGATTTACACAACTGAACCATTAGCCCTTGAGGTCATGGATGATGAAGTGATTGTGGCATTTAAACAGCCCTTGCAGATAAGTGATTCAATTTTAGGACGAGAGGCATCTTCATTACAAGACGTGGTGAAGGAATTTTATAATCAATTTGCGATTTATTTATTACGTTCTAAATCCATTTCACAAGCTAGTGAATTATTAGCGATTCATCAAGGTGAGATCCTCTCAAAAAGTATAAAAGAAGGATGTACTGATTCTGAAGTGTTAGAGAGTATGAGATGCCTTGCCAATTATCAATCCTTAAAAAAGGAAAGTTCACTTTCAGTTTTGAACCTATTGGAGTGTGTGATGACAGATGAAGCGTCCTCTTTGCTTTGGAATCGACATCAACCCTATGAGAATGTAACCCCAAAGATTCAAGCAGAGGAGGAAGACTTGGCCTTTTTACCAAGTTCTGTTGATTTTTTTGAAGTGGTTGATTGGATTTTTTCAAATACGAAATTAAATGTTAGCTTGAAAGTAAAAGTAGAGGGATTTGTTGAAGAGTTAACGACTGGTTTGAAAGTGGAGGCGTATCAATTTAAAACCTATACGATTTTACTAGATGGAATTTTAAGAGTTGAAGAGATTTATTGTGTCTTATCGCCAGCATTAAAGAAGCGTTGTAAAGAGCTAAAGTTGATCAAAAAAGTGCTGTATACGTTTAATCAAGAAATTTGTGTGATTAATTTAAAAAAACTTCCCATTACACACCATCTGATTTATGAAAGATACACACCCTTAGAAGTGAGTCAGATGATTTATGAGGTGGAGCGTTTAAAATGTTGGCAAGGCTTATTAAAAGAAATGTTATTAAGAAGAAAACGTCAACTCTTCACAACGCAACGACTCCAAGAAGATGCTAGGTGCTTAATTAAAAGGCGATATCATATAACGGATTCAGGTCTTTATGTTCCGAGGGGAAAGAAGGAGAGTCCTCGGCTTGAGACAGAGTATTATTTAGCTCGCGTCGTGGAATGGAAAGCGATGGAGTTTAAAAAAGAAGCAGAGAAACGTCTGGCTTATGAGTATCTGATGAATCGAGCTTCGACTGAAGAGACTTCTTTAGAGGTTATTTTAATGGATGAGTTGAAACGTGTGAGTGAGAGACGAAAAAATTTACAAGAACAAGTGAATTTAATTCGATTAAGCGTTTCACTTCAAAAGGTTGATTTTTTTAAATGGGATGAACAGAAGGTGTTACCAAAAACTCAGATGGATTCCGTTTTTAAAATAAATACTATCTTAAGGGGGAACATGATGGTTTCAACTAAGCAATTATTGAGTTTGAAGGTGTGTGAAAATGCGTATACTGTATTAGTAAGATGTCCTGTTTCATCGTCAGGGCAAGAATGTTAGGGTAGTAAGGAATTAGGAGGATGGATGAAATGAATTCAAAAAAGAAATGGCTTATTGGGGTATTGGTTGCAGTCATTAATACGGCTTTGATTTTAGCGTATGTTGGGTATCGCTACTATGAGTATTCTAAAGCTGAGGAACTCGTAATGGCGTATGAATCCGTAGCTTTTCCAAATATTTTTATTAACGATATTGATGTTTCAGAATTGACACAAGAAAAAATTGTGGAGGTTATTGAAAAAGAACTTGGAAATTTTGGACAAAGAAAAATGACTGTCGTGGTGGGGGATCAAACATTTGAACGTTCTTTGGAAGATTTTAATGTGACTTTTAATCAAGATATTGAATCATTTTCGAAAAAAATCATCGAAATTGGGAAAGATTTAGAGATTATGGAACAGGCAAGTCAAATTCAAGAACCGATGCTATATGAGTTTGAAATTGGATATAACTATGATCAAGACGCGCTAGAAAATTGGGTAAAGTCTATCGAAGAAGCTTGTTATGTTGAAAAGGTAGAACCCATTTTTGAAATGGTGTACTATGGTTCTTTTCAAATTGAAGAAGGAAGTGATGGACAGCTGATTTCAGGAGAACAGCTATTAGAGCAATTAACAGAACAACTGAAGACGATTTCAAAAGAACCCATTTATATTGAAGTCACGCCATTGATTAATCCAAGGGAAACGGATATAGAGTTATTAAAAACGATTGATACGAAAATTTCAACGTACTCATCAACTTACCCGGCAGGAATTCCAAGAGCAAAGAATGTTGAATTAGCAGCTAGTAAAGTGAATAAAACGTTATTGATGCCAAATGATGAGTTTTCATATGCAGAGAAAGTGTCACCGGTTGATGCAGCTCATGGATATGTTGACGCAACCATCTTTTTAAATGGAAAGGCTGTCCCTGGAATTGGGGGAGGGATTTGCCAAGTGTCTTCAACGCTATACAATACACAATTAGAGGCAGGGATTATTGCGACTGAACGCCGAAATCATAGCTTATCAGTTAATTATGTGCCACTTGGGCAGGATGCAACAATGGCAGATAATGCGATTGATTTAAAATTTATTAATACGTTAGATTATCCAATTTATATTAATGTCATGGCTGAATATGGGACGTTAACTGTTGAGTTTTGGTCTAATTCAGAAGCGTTAAAGGGGATCACATATAAACCAAAAACGATTGTATCGGAAGGGGGACTTCGTGCCGATACAACGCTTTATGGGTACAATGCAGATGGAGAAGTTGTTTTTGAACAATTTCTACATACAAGTAAATATAAACCACATCAATAAGAAAAGGAGCCAACGGCTCCTTTTCTTATTTTAATTTTTTTAAATTCATAATGAAGGCTTCATCTGGATCGATGTAGATTGTTTTTTGATTTTCATAGGTGACTAATCCTAAATGTGCAGCTGGAATTTTTTTAACATGACGAACGCGTGTGTAGTCAATTGGAACGCTTGATGAGAGACGTCCTTTTGAGAAGTAAGCGGCGAGTTGCGCCGCTGTTCGAATGGTTGTTTCAGAAAGTTCATCTGCATCACTACGAACTAAAACGTGAGATCCAGGCATATCTTTCGCATGGAACCACCACTCATGGCGACGAGCCAGTTTATGTGTCAGATAATCATTTTGTAAATTGTTTTTTCCAACGTAAATTTCAACGTCATCTGATGATAAGTATTTTTCGATACTTGGCTTTCCATTTGATTTTCGTTTTTTTGTTTGGCGTTTGCGTAAATAACCGGCATTTTCAAGCTCTTCTTTAATTTCGTAAGCATCTTTTAATGAGGCGGTTTCGATTTGGATTAACAGTGTTTCAAAGTATGAAATTTCAACTTCGGTTAATTCGATTTGCTCTAAAATATAGTTTACAGCATTTTTAGCTTTGTTATATTTTTGGAAATATTTTTGGGCATTATCGGAAGCCGATAGCATCGGTTCTAATTGAATATCCATCGGTTCTAGATGTTCTGAATAGAAATTTTGAACACGTATTGTGCTTGAACCACGATCAATTTGATAAAGATTAGCTAAAATTAATTCACCTTGAATTTTATACTGATCTGCTTTTTCAGACTGAATTAATTCCTCGTTTAATTTATTTAATTTCTTTATATTTTTATCGTATTCCTGTTTAATAAATCGTTCAATGTCAAAGAATTGTTGTTTAATTCGATCCCGTTCATCTTTTCCAAAATAGAAGCGATCAAACATATCAAAAAGTGTTTCACAAGGTATGAGTTGTGCTTCAAGATGGTAAAGGGGAATTAAATAGAAAGATTCTTTTTCACCAATCATGACGTGAGGACTTGGCTTTAATTTAATTTCTTGCATCACATTTTGGAAGGCGTTGAATAAATCAGTCACTTTCTCAGAGTTAGATCGATAAATGATTTCGCGCGCAATAAGAGGAGAAAGGCCAGCAAAGTGGGCGACTAACTGTTTATCATAACGTTCATCGGGATTCATAAGCTCTTCAAATTGTTTCGCATTGACTTCAAATGGATCCCGTTTATTTTGTGTGGGTGGTAAAATATAGGTCGCCCCAGGTTGTAAAGAACGATAGCGGTTCACCAATGGAGAGATATGCTTAATCGTATCTAAAATACGATGATTTGCATCCGTTAAGATTAAATTGCTGTGTTTTCCCATAATTTCGATATAGAGGAACTTAATCATTTGATCCCCAAGTTCGTTCATATGACGAATCGTAAATTTAATAATACGATCGTCATTAACTTGTTCGATGTGATAAATAATCCCACCCTCTAAATGTTTACGTAAGAACATACAAAACATTGGTGGTTCATCCGGATATTGATAATCTGATTTGGTTAGTTGAAGTCGTGCATAAGTTGAGTGCGTTGAAAATAGTAATTTTTGATTTTTTCCACCGGCACGAATTTGCATTAAAATTTCATGATTGGATAATTGATAAATTTTATTGATACGTCCAGCTACTAATTGCTCTTTTAGCGTATTAGCGACCGTCTTTGTCATGAGTCCGTCAAAAGCCATTAAAACATCACCTCGTTAAACATATTGATTTATGAAAAGTATATCATTTTTTTAAAAGCATAGACATAAAAACAAGTGAAATTTCTAATAATAAACTTATTGTGGTTTTAATTTTATAAAAGATGTCTAAAATGATTTATAAAGATTTGCGTGGAATTTATGACAAAAAAATTATTGAGCTATTTTATTTTATTTCAATTCATGCTATGATAGTGAAATGAAAGTTTAAGGAGAAGTGAATGCATGAGATTAGTAGAAAAAGGCGTACTAATAGTCATATCAGGTCCTAGTGGCGTTGGAAAAGGAACTGTGCGCGCATCAATATTCGAACAAGAAAACCATAACTTGGAATACTCGATTTCAATGACAACAAGAAAGCCACGTGTTGGAGAACAGAATGGTGTGGATTATTTCTTCGTAGAAAAAGAAGAGTTTTTAGATAGAATTGATCAAGGTCAATTACTTGAGTGGGCAGAGTTCGTAGGGAACTACTATGGGACACCACTTGATTATGTAAACCAAAAATTAGATGAAGGAAAAGATGTTGTACTTGAAATTGAAGTACAAGGTGCCCTTCAAGTTAAAAATGTAAAACCAGATGCATGCTTTATTTTTATTGCTCCTCCAAGTATGGATGAACTTCGTAATCGTATCATGACGCGTGGTACGGAAGCGATGGATGTAATCAATAAACGTATGCAAAAAGCAGAAGCTGAAATTGGATTAGCTCACGAGTATGATTATATTGTGATTAATGACACGGTTGAAAATGCTCGCGATCGAATTATGGCGATTATTGAAGCTGAACACTCACGTAGTAATCGTGTTTTAGAATATTATAATAAAAATATTGTGGAGGTTGAATAATTATGTCAGGAATGCGTTATCCATCAATTGATAAATTATTAGATAAAGTCGATTCAAAGTATAAAATTGCTTATATTGCAGCAAAACGTGCTCGCCAAATCGTTGATGAAAACCAATCACAATTAGATTATGTTGATGGGTTACCAACAGCAAAATGTGCAAAACCAGTTGGGGTTGCTTTAGAAGAAATTCTTTATGATGTTGTTGATTTCGAGTTAAAAGAAGAATAGACCTTAGCTTTCGCTAAGGTTTTTTTGTTTGTGGGGCCCCCACACGTTTTAATTCCACCATTGGTGGGGCGGGCCCCCACACGTTTTAATTCCACCATTGGTGGGGCGGGCCCCCACACGTTTTAATTCCACCATTGGTGGGGCAGGCCCCAGTAGTGCAAAGCACAGTCCTCAATCACTGGGCGCACATGTTAAATAGTTCTCTCTTTCGAGAGATTAGGGTCTCCTTATTGGTAATGTTAGTATCAATTGAATTTAAATACCAAGTGTGATTACAAAACAATGAATTACATGTTGGTTTATATATTGAAGTTAAGGTGATGTGGTATAATATAATATTAAAAATGCCTAAGGGAGGTTATGAATTTGATTGCAGAAGTCGTGGTCGATATTAAAAACAAAGCGGTTAATAAAATATTTGATTATGAAGTTCCCTTAGAGTTAGAAACAATCATTCAACCAGGTGTGCGTGTGTTAGTCCCTTTTGGACCCAGAACGATTATGGGATTTGTCATTTCATTAAAAGAGAGCACACAATTAGAAAAAGTGAGACCGATTAAAGAGTTGATTGATGTGGTCCCGGTTTTAAATGAAGAGTTAAGAACGCTTGGACTTTCATTAAGTAAGGAGACTGGCAGTACGATGATTCAATGTTTTGAAGCCATGATTCCCAATGCAATGCGGGCGAAATATAAAAAGAAGTTGGTTCGCTTAACGGAGCATTTATCACCAAGTCTTGATGCATTATTTCAAACATCAAAAATATTAGATTATGAGGCAATCCCTAAAACGTACTGGCGTGATATCAAACAAGCTATTGAGCATCGTGAAGTCGAATTAGTCTACGAAGTGAAGGATAAGCTTGGGAAAAAAGTGACGAAGTATTTGATGCTCACTGCATCCGATATCGATTCTAATGCGTTTAATCGAGCGGTTAAGCAAAAGATGGTGATTGAGTATTTATTGCAATCTAAAATGCCAGTGCAAAAGCAATCACTGATCGAATCGCTTCATGTTTCAAGTGCAATTGTGAAGTCGTTAGTAGATAAAGGAGTGGTAAAAGAGATTGAGGTGGAGGATTATCGAGATCCTTTTGCTTCGCAAACTCATGAAGTGACGACGGCATTGACCTTAAATGATGAGCAACAATTGGCAGTAGATACTGTTGTAAAAGCTTGTGCCTCGCATTCCTCTGAGGTCTTTTTATTACATGGAATTACGGGAAGTGGGAAAACAGAAGTGTATCTTCAAATGATTGAAAATGTGATTAAAAAGGGGCAGCAGGCGATTATGTTAGTGCCTGAAATTGCGCTAACACCGCAAATTGCATCACGCTTTAAAAGTCGTTTTCAAAATCGAGTGGCTGTTTTGCATAGTGCACTTTCAATGGGCGAAAAGTATGATGAATGGCGTAAAATTTTAAAACAAGAAGTTCAAATTGTGGTTGGCGCCCGTTCTGCTATTTTTGCGCCGTTTCAAGAGATTGGGATTATTATTGTTGATGAAGAACATGAAGCCACATATAAACAGGAAGAATCACCACGTTATCATGCGATTGAAGTAGCCAAGCAAAGAGCAAAAATACATCAGTGTCCTGTCGTTTTAGGGAGTGCGACGCCTTCTTTAGAGTCATTTGCCAGAGCTCAAAAGGGTGTTTATCAGTTATTGACTTTGTCAAAACGAGCGGTTAAAACTGCAACTTTACCGCGGGTTGAACTCATTGATATGAGGGAACAAAAAACAGAAGCTGAGACCTTTATTTTAAGTGATCGTTTACAAGAAGCCATTCGTGATCGTCTTGAAAAAAATCAACAAGTTGTCTTGCTTTTAAATCGACGAGGGTATTCAAACTTTATGCAATGTCGTGAATGCGGTGAAGTGGTTAATTGCCCAAATTGTGATGTATCAATGACTTATCATAAACCCAACCATCGTTTAAAATGTCATTATTGTGGCTATGAAACACCTGTCTTAAACCGTTGCCCAGCTTGTCAAAGTGAAGAATTACGATTTTTTGGGCTTGGAACACAAAAAGTAGAGGAATATTTAAGTGCCCAATTTGAAGGAGCGCGAATTATGCGAATGGATGTGGATACGACGTCGAAAAAAGGATCACATCAAGAACTTATTGCGGCCTTTGAAAAGAAAGAAGCGGATATTTTAATTGGAACACAAATGGTTGGTAAGGGGTTGGATTTTCCTGATGTGACACTCGTTGGTGTATTAGCGGCGGATTTAATGTTGCATTTATCAGATTTTAAAGCAGCGGAGCGAACGTTTCAATTACTAACTCAGGTCGCAGGACGAGCGGGTCGTCATGAATTAGAAGGAGAAGTTTTAATTCAAACGTACAGTCCTGATCATTATGTTATGCAATGTGTCGTTAATCAAAATTATCATGCTTTTTACGAACAAGAGATGATGATGCGCCGTCGATTCGGGTATCCGCCGTATTTTTATTTAGCAAGTGTCATGTTAAGCAGTGAAGATTACAATGCCTTAATTTTAGCGTGTGATAAAGTTAATCAATATTTGCGAACTCACTTAGGAGGGAGTTGTGCTATTATTGGTCCAACCATGCCCTATGTGGGAAGATTAAATCAACGTTTTAGAATGTACTTTATGATTAAATATAAAAGAGAACCGATGCTTCATCAAATTTTAGGTCAATTATTAGTCTATTTTAGTGAAGATGTCGTGAGTTTGAGCTTAGATTATTATCCAAATCAGTTTAATTAATCAAAAAATGATGAAAGAAGGTAGTAAAATACCTTTAGATATGGTAATAATATTTAGAGTCTATGTTTATCGTTTATACAACATGAGAAGTAGTTACTTTAAAATCGAGTTAGGGAGCATCTCGTTTTAAAGTCATAAGAGGAGGAACACCATGACACGTGTCGTATTTATGGGAACACCTGATTTTTCAGTCCCGGTATTAGAAACTATCATCCGTGAAGGATATGAAGTAGTTGGAGTGGTTACTCAACCCGACCGACCAGTTGGACGTAAGCGAATCCTAACGCCAACGCCTGTTAAACAAAAAGCAATGGAACACGGTATCCCTGTTTTTCAACCAGAGAAAATTAAAGAAGATTATGATCAAGTCTTAGCGTGGAATCCAGATTTAATTGTGACAGCTGCTTTTGGACAGATTATTCCAAAAATTTTACTAGATGCACCAAAACATGGATGCATTAATGTTCATGCCTCATTATTACCGAAATATCGTGGTGGAGCCCCTATTCATAAGGCCATTATTGATGGTGAAACTGAAACGGGTGTCACAATCATGTATATGGATGTTAAAATGGATACAGGGGACATGATTAGTAAAGTAGTTGTTCCAATTGGTGAAAAAGACCATACAGGAAGTATGTTCGAAAAATTAAGTGTAGCGGGAGCAGAGCTTTTAAAAGAAACTTTACCTAAACTTTTAGCAGGTGAAATTGAAGCAACGCCTCAAAATCATGAAGAAGCAACGTTTGCTTGGAACATTAAACGTGAAGATGAACGTATCGACTGGTATAAACCAGCGACGACATTATATAATCAAGTTCGTGGACTTCATCCATGGCCAGTTGCCTTTACTCAATTGGACGATTTAGCCGTTAAAATTTGGTGGGCAGAACCGAATAATCATTTATATGATGCAGAACCTGGAACGATTGTTAAAGTCGAAAAAGATGGAATTGTTGTTGCATGTGGTGATCATGCAGGGTTAAAAATTACAGATATCCAAATTTCAGGTAAAAAACGCATGGATGTAGCGAGCCTTTTAAACGGCTCTCATCCAATTGAAGTTGGAAAGAAATTTAATTAATTATTGGAGGTATGACTCATGTCTAAAACTTACGTAGGACAAACAGACTACTCAAAAGAAACAAATCCGATTGCAACAATTGAAATGGAAAATGGTTCAATCATGAAAATTGAATTATATCCAGAGGTAGCACCTCAATCAGTTTATAACTTTATTTCATTAGCAAATAGCGGGTTTTATAATGGAGTGATTTTCCACCGTGTTATTCGTAGCTTTATGATTCAAGGGGGAGACCCTCAAGGTCTTGGAATTGGTGGACCTGGATATTGCATCAAAGGTGAATTCAAATCTAATGGATTTGATAATCCGGTAAAACATGAACGTGGTGTTATTTCTATGGCTCGTACAAACGTTCCAAACTCTGCAGGATCACAATTCTTTATTATGCATAAAGATTCTCCACACTTAGATGGAAGCTATGCAGCATTTGGTAAAGTCATTGAAGGAATCGATGTGGTGGATCAAATTGCGAGTGTCGAATGTAACCACTTAGATCAACCTGTTATTGGACAAATGATGAAATCAGTATCTGTAGATACTAAAGGGATAGAATACCCAGAACCAACAAAATTATAAAAAAATGGGGGCTAACTCAGACATTTGTTTGAGTTAGTTTTTTAATTTAGAGAGGAGTTTAGCATTCTAAACGTTTCGATGATGGTCTCAAAGTAGGAAGAGTTAAAATAGGTTGATGTCAATCAATTAGATTTAAAGATTGTCGGTTAGACTAATCGTAGTGAGTGAGACTTATCCCCATTGGATTTAAAAAGAGGAGATGAATGCAGTCCTGTTGATTTAAATAAAGAAAGAATTTGACGGAATCCATTTGAATAGATGATTATCTCTATAAAAGGGACATACTTTAAAAAAATCTGATGAGCGAACACCTAGGTGATAGGAGAACTAGCGAGAAGTCATAATTTTAAGAGCATATAAGTTGGGGATAAAAGGTTAGTATGTTAAAATAGAATAGATAGATAATCTACCTAAAAACTTCTTATTTAATGGAGGAGAGATCGATTTATGGAAAGCTTAAAGCTTGCTGAAAATGTTTATTGGCTTGGTGTTCAAGACCATGATCTTGAAGTATTCGATGTTGTCATGGAAACAAAATACGGGACATCTTATAACTCTTATTTTGTAAAAGGAGAAGAAAAGGTCGCTTTATTTGACACAGTGAAAGCGCCTTATTTCGACGACTATTTAAAAAAGATTGAAGGATTAGTATCAATTGATAAAATTGATTATTTAATTGTTCATCATACAGAGCCTGATCATGCTGGATCAATTGAAAAGTTAATTAAATTAAATCCTAATTTGACTATTATTGCATCAGCTGTAGCGATTCGTTATTTACGCAATATCGTAAACATTGATTTTAAATCACAAGCGGTTAAAATGAATGATGAATTAGATTTAGGCGGACGTACCTTAAAATTCATTTCAGCACCAAACTTACATTGGCCAGATACGATTTATAGCTACTTAGTAGAAGAAGAAATCTTATTTACTTGTGATTCATTTGGTAGTCACTATGCCTTTGATGAAGTGTTAATGTCAAAATTACCAGCCTCAAAAAATGAGGACTACATGGATGCCTTATTAAATTACTATAATCCAATTTTCGCTCCATTTAAAACCTATGTTTTAAAAGCGATTGCCTCACTTTCAAACTATAAAATAAGAATGATTTGTCCAGGACATGGTCCAGTACTTGATGCTCGAATTGAAGAAATTATGAACATTTATAAAGAATGGTCAACTGAAAACTTCTCAATGGATAAATTAGTTGTCATTCCATTCACATCTGCTTATGGATATACAAAAATCATGGCCGAAACGATTAAAGAAGGAATTTTAATGGTAAATCCTTCGGTAGAAGTTCGTTTATATGATTTAGATATTAAAAGCTATCCTGAATTAAAAGAACAATTATTACAAGATTTATATCAAGCAGATGCGATTGCAATTGGAGCAACGACTATTAATAAAGATGCGGTTCCAATTATTTGGGATGTGTTAACAGCGATGAATCCAGTGACTCATGGTGGAAAATTCGGAGCGGCATTCGGTTCTTACGGATGGAGTGGAGAAGCCGTGGATAACGTTCATGCTCGTTTAACACAATTAAAATTAAAAATGATTGATCCAGTTAAGTTATGCTTTAAACCAGATGAAGAAAAATTAGTCGATGTTTTAAAGTTAGGAAAAGCAATCGGACGTAGTTTATCAGAAGGAAAATTAGTTTGTGATTTAGATTAAGGGAAAAAACAGCCGTTGGCTGTTTTTTTATCGTTAGTGGTTATTAAAGGATTCATATGTTATAATGGAAAAAAATGAAAGTGGTGATGAAGTGAGTGAAATGGTGAATCAAGCAGAAGGGATTGGTTTTGTTAATCGGCGATTGACTGTTACGTCATTAAAATTAATTGCGATTTTGGCAATGTTTATCGATCATTTTGCAGCGATTGTTTTAACTAGTTTACAATCTGTTTATGGACAAAGTTTGGAGTCGTTTTTTTGGTTTCAACTCGTGATTATTTTAATGCGTCTCATCGGTCGAATTGCTTTTCCAATTTTTGCGTATTTAATTGTGAATGGATTTTATCATACCTCAAATAAGAAGAAATATTTTTTGCGATTAGCTCTTTTTGCAGTTATTTCAGAGCCGTTTTTTGATTTTGGAATTTCGGGTTCTTTTGTTGATATGAGTCATCAAAATGTTTTCTTTACACTAGGGCTTGGGTTATTAGCCATTTGGGGATACGATCATATTTCAAGAGATGAAAGTAAAAATTTTATCCCTGGATTGTTTATTGTAGCGCTTGGATTTTTAGCACAAATGATGCAAACAGATTATGGTTTTTATGGGATTATGACGATTTTTGTGATGTATTTATGCTTTGATAATTTTAAGCGATTAAGTCTTATGCTCATCATTTTAAATGTGTTACTCTATGGTGGCCAACTGAGTGTGATAACTTCTTTGATGAGTGATCATCTAGGCAATGGTTATGAAGTAGGTCTTCAAGTCATCTATTTTCTCATGTGTAACGCTCAGTTATTTAGCCTGTTTTCTTTGATCTTTTTAAAAGACTATAATGGGCAAAAAGGAAGACCATTTAATAAATACATGTTTTACGTGTTCTATCCTGTTCATTTATTTTTACTCGGATTACTCGTTTTAGGGTTACAAACATTCATTTATTAAAAAGGTTAGCTCAAAAGAGAGCTAACCTTTTTAATCTTCGTCACTACAAACACAAAAAGAATGTTGTAATTGGATATATTCTTCATTGCTAAGGTTTTTTAGATACTGATTCAGATGTTCCTCACAACAGAAAATACCAAATTTTGTCGTCATTGAGTGATTGTTAAGCGGTTGATGACAGTATTTACAAGTTTTATTCATAAAAAACTTCCTTTTCTTATTAGATTGGTTTTAGTATTAGTATATATCTATTTATTATAAAAATAATTAGAGAATATGGTGTTTTTATTGAGTTTTTTCATAAAAAAAGATGATACTAAGGACAGTTAGTGTCAACTTATTTTATAAAACTCGTCGAGAAAACGAATTATTTTGCTTTTCTCTAAAATTGGCTCATGTTATAATATATTGACTTTAAAAGGAAAGTAAGTGATGAAATGTTAGCAGGAAAAATTCATGAAATGAAAGTGGAGCGTCAAACACCACTTGGTTATACATTAACACTTGATGGAGAAGAATACTTTTTACATCAGGCAGAGGTAACGCGTCCATTAGAAGAAGGCCAAATGGTCGAGGTATTTGTTTATTACGATTCAAAGAAACGTTTAACAGCCACCATGCATGAACCAAAAGTGACGACTGAACAGTTTGGATGGTGTGAAGTTGTAAGTGTTCGTGATGAATTAGGAATTTTCGTCGACATCGGAATTAATAAACAAATTTTAATTGCTCCATCAGATTTACCAATTTATAAACATTTATGGCCTCAAGTTGGAGATTATGTTTATTGTTATTTAAAAGAATCGTTGTCAAATTATTTATTTGCGATTATTGCTCGTCCATCTGAATTTGGTGGGGTAAAACATGAAGCGCCTCAATCATTACACGGTAAAAAAATTAAAGCTCGTGTTATCCGTACTGGAAAAGTTGGGACAAATGTCATCACAGAAGAAGGATACATGGGATTCATTCATGAAAGTGAACGTCGTGAAGAACCACGTTTAGGTGAAATGATTGAAGGGCGCGTTGTTCGTGTCAAAGAAAATGGAGAGTTAAATATCTCTTTAATTCCACAAAAAGAGTTTGCTATTGTTGAGGATGCAGATGTGATCATGGAGTATTTAATGTCACGTCGTGGAGCGATGCCATTTTATGATAAATCAGAACCAGATGATATTCGTCGCGTTTTTAAAATGAGCAAGGCATCATTTAAGCGAGCTTTAGGAACGTTAATGAAACAAGGAAAAGTGTACCAAGAAGAAGGATGGACCTATTTAAAGGAAGATAATGAACAATAAAATAGCAACGGAGTGTACAGTCAATGAATTTTATTAAAAACGAAGTTTTGTCGGTGAAGATTAAAAACTTATCTATTATGTTAATTGGAAATTTATTAATGGTTCTAGCTATTAATATGTTTATAACACCAGCCAATTTATATACTGGGGGTCTGACAGGGATTGCTCAGTTAATTATTGAGTTTTTAAGCGCTGGATTAGGCATAGAATTGAGTCTAGGGACCCTTGTATTTGTCTTTAATATTCCAATTTTATATCTAGCTTGGCGATCAATTGGAAAACGATTTGCCGTTTTAAGTATGGTAGCAGTTGTGATTCAATCTGTCATGCTTGAAATGGTCCCTATTGGACAATTTTCTGAAGATATCCTATTAAACGCAGTATTTGGTGGAGTTTTAGTAGGTGCTGGAATTGGAATGATTTTAAAGATTGGTGGTTCAACTGGTGGGATGGATATTATTTTTCAATATATTTCAATGAAATATGATGGATCTTTTGGAAAATATTCATTTAGTATTAATGCTATTATTATCCTGATTGCGGGCTTAACACAAAGTTGGGAAACGGCTCTTTATACAATTATTTGTATTTACATTACTTCTGTTGTTGTTGATCGAATTCATACGATTCATCAGAATTTAACACTTTATATCGTGACGACGAAAGAGGAAGAAATGATTGAAACCATTTTAAAACATCTTTATCGAGGAATTACGGTACTTGAGGGTCGAGGTGCCTATACGAAAAATAATAAGAGTGTGTTGATGCTTGTTTTATCAAGTTATGAGTTATATGAAGTTTTAGCTATCATTAAGTCTGTTGACGAACATTCATTTACGAATGTGGTCAGAAGTGAGATGATCCAAGGAAACTTTGTTAAAAAGAAAATTTAATAAGAGCTTTTTTAAAAAAACATATCTGTGAGGCGTTGCAGCGCAGATATGTTTTTTTCTTTCTGTTACCGGGATTTTTTTAGTCTATTTTAAATGGATAAAAATAGCAAAAAAAACGATGAATTAAACATTTAAAGTTACTAATAAAAATGTTATAATTTCTCAAGGTTAAATGAATTATCCGTTTTGAGGTGAGAGACAAAATGGAGTTGGAGGATATGAGGTATGGATATTTTGACATCAGAGCGATTTAAAAAAGAACTTAAAAGCTTGGCGATTATTTCTGTAGGAACCATTTTATTTGCTATTGGAATTAACTGGTTTATCAATCCATCTGGGTTATACGTGGGTGGGGTAACTGGTATTTCGCAGCTGGTTAGTCGAATTTTATATAGTACTTTAGGGATTAAAATTAATTTAGGGCTTTTAATTTGGTCAATTAACGTTCCTTTATTATTATTAGCGTATAAATTTATTGGCAAAAGATTTACTTATCATACGCTATATACCGTTACGTTCTTAACCATTTGTTTGAATGTTATTCCTGAAAAAACATTTTCTGAAGATGTTTTATTAAATATTGTAGTTGGAGGGATGATTTATGCCCTTGGTAGTGGAACCATTTTAAAATATGGTGGTTCGACTGGAGGACTAGATATTTTATCCCAATATTTATCAATGAAAAAACAAGGTTCATTTGGACAATATTCATTTTATGTTAACTGTATTATTATTACCATTGCAGGATTTTTACAAGGGTGGGAAATTGCACTATATACCATTTTACTTATGTTTGTTCAAATGCAAATGGTTGATCGCATTCATACTCCACACAAAAGTTATACTGTCTTTATTGTTACGACGAAGCAAGATGAAGTTATTCAAACATTGCAAGCAAGACTTGGACGTGGAATTACGATTATTAATGCAGAGGGAGCTTATACCCACACGAATCGTAGTTTGTTAATGATGGTTGTTTCAAGTTATGAATTATATATTGCCCTTCAGTTATTAAATGAAGTGGATCCGCATTCTTTTACAAATGTCTTACAAAGTTCACAAGTCCAAGGAAACTTTGGCCGTAAAATTGTTGATAAGGCACAATAAACAAAAAAGCTGTTTCTAAATTGAAACAGCTTTTTTATTTTAATATTAGGGAAATTCCTAAAGGAAGAGTGAAAAGTAGAGGAAATAACAGATGAATTTTAATAGATTATGTTATAATATAAAGTGACAAATTATAATTACATCACGGTGGTTGAGAACGGAGTGGTATTATGGCAAATGCCCGTGAATTGGCTTTGCAGACATTAACAGATATTTTAATTAATGGTGCTTATAGCAATCATGCTCTAAATGAGCAGATTGAAAAAAGTGACTTAACCATTCAGGATAAAAATTTTATGACGGAATTGGTTTACGGAACTTTACAGCATCAGCAACTATTGAATTTTTATGCAACTCCTTTTTTTAATGGAAAAGTTAAAGGGTGGATTCGCATTTTGATACAAATGACACTCTATCAAATTCTTTATTTAGATAGTGTTCCTGAGCATGCTGCCATTTCTGAAGCTGTTAATATTGCTAAAAAGCGTGGTGGTCAATTTAACGGTAAATTGGTGAATGCTATTTTACGTGAAATGATGCGTAACCCTTTGTCTAATTTACAAGAAATTGAAGATGATGCCGAGCGTTTAGCAACGAAGACGTCACATCCTCTTTGGTTAATTAAGCTTTGGATAAAGCAATTTGGAATGGAAAAAACAGAACAAATGGCCAATGCAAACAATGAGCGAGTAAATGTAACAATTCGTGTTAATGGTGTTAAAGGAACGAAAGAAGAACTAAAACAAAAACTTGAAGAAGAAGGAATTCAGTGTCGAGATGGATTTTTAAGTCCAGATGCACTGGTCATTACAAAAGGGAATGTCATTAAGACAAAAGCTTTTGAACAAGGATGGTTTTATGTTCAAGATGAATCTTCGATGCTAGTGGCGAGAGCTTTAAAGCCAAAACATCACACGAAAGTGTTAGATACCTGTTCAGCTCCAGGTGGGAAAACGACTCATGTCGCTGAAATGATGCGCCAGACGGGAATGGTTTATGCTCATGATATTTATCCTCATAAAATTAAATTGATTGAGGATAATGTGAAAAGATTGGGGCTTAAAAATGTTGTAGTGAATTTACAAGATGCAACAAAGTTGACAGAATGTTATCCATCGGAAAGCTTTGATTCTGTTTTAGTTGATGCTCCTTGTTCAGGACTTGGAATTTTAAGAAGACATCCTGAAGTTAAAATAACAAAGAAACCTGAAGATTTAGATGGTGTGATGGCAATCCAAAAAGAAATTTTGAAGACAGTGGCTTCATTGGTGAAATATGGTGGAACTTTATTGTATAGTACTTGCACAGTCAATCGTAAAGAAAATGATAAAATGGTCGAATGGTTTTTACGCGAGCATCCTGAGTTTAAATTAGATCAAACATTAGTGGAGCGTTTACCTGAAGTTTTAAACGAACAAGCAAGTACTGGAATGGTTCAATTATTTCCCGGGGATTATCAAACGGATGGCTTCTTTATTGCTTGTTTAAAACGAGAAATTTTGTGATTATAAATGAGACTTTTAAACGATAATAAGACTAGGTCATTCATCGTTCAATTAAAAGAGTTCTAAAAGATAGAAATGGTGGTGCTATTATGGAGAAGAAATCCATTTATAGTTTAGATATACAAGATTGGCAGAATTGGTTACAAGAGCAAAAACAACCTAAATTTCGTGCTAATCAAATTTTTGACTGGTTATTTAAAAAAAGAGTGACTTCAATTGATGAAATGAGTAACTTACCAAAGGATTTAAAGGGGTTAATGCAAGAGTCTTTTGATGTCACAACATTAAAAGAGCGAAAAAAACAAGTGGCAAGTGATGGGACCACAAAGTTTTTATTTGAATTGTCTGATGGAGACTTAATTGAAACAGTTTTAATGAGACATAAATACGGGTGTTCGGTATGTGTTACAACACAGGTTGGATGTCGTATTGGGTGTAAGTTTTGTGCTTCAACCTTGAGTGGATTAAAGCGAAATTTACAAGCAGGTGAAATTGTGGCACAGGTTTTACGTGTGCAACAATATTTAGATGAATCACAGGAGCGTGTGAGCCATATTGTGGTGATGGGAATTGGAGAACCGTTTGAAAATTATGAGAATCTAACAAAGTTTATTGAAATTATTAATAGTGAAAAAGGTTTGAATATTGGATCACGTCATATCACCGTTTCGACGAGTGGAATTGTTCCTAAAATTTATAATTTTGCCGATCAACATCCGCAAGTATCGTTTGCTGTCTCTTTACATGCCCCGACAGATGAGCTACGCACCCAATTAATGCCGATTAATCGTGCTTATCCATTAGAAAAACTAATGGAAGCCGTCAAGTATTATATTAAACAAACTAATCGACGTATTACATTTGAGTACGGATTAATTAAAAATGTGAATGATACGGTAGAATGTGCTAATCAGTTAGCAGATTTAGTCGGAAGATTAAATTGTCACATTAATTTGATTCCAGTTAATTATGTTCCAGAACGAGGATTTGATCGTACACCAATTGAGCATATTGAAAAATTTGAACAAACGTTGAAAAAACGTGGGGTTAATGTAACAGTCAGAAGAGAGCTAGGTAGTGATATTGATGCAGCATGTGGACAGTTAAGAGCTAAGGAGGGGGCTTTAGAATAATGTTGGACCGAATGTGTTATAAGACTGATGTTGGAAAAGTAAGACCACACAATGAAGATGCCGTGACTATTTATCAAAATCCATTTTGTACCGTTATGGTGGTTGCAGATGGAATGGGGGGGCATGAAGCAGGAGAAGTTGCAAGTGAGATGGTCATTAAAGTTGTGGAACATTCCTTTAATGAAACACTTTCATTTGATGATTCAGAAGATTTACGTAAGTGGATTAAATTAGTTTTGCATCAAATTAATCAAGATATTTTGCAGTACATTGAGCAGCAACATATTTCTCATGGTATGGGAACGACAGTAATTGTAACGGTTATAACGAAGTCTTTTATTGCATTTGCTCATGCCGGGGATAGTAGAGCGTATGTATTAGCACACCAAGGTTTAAGACAGATCACAAAAGATCATACCTTTGTTCGAAAGCTTGTTGAAGAAGGAAAATTATCTGAACAAGAAGCAAAAACACACCCGCATCGTAATATTATTATGAATGCATTAGGAGTTAACAAAGATTTGAAGTTTGATTATTTAGTATTAGAAAATTATGATCTGAAGGCTATTTTATTATGTACAGATGGTCTGACTTCACTTGTTGAGGATAGGGATATTGAAAAAGTTCTTAAAAATCCTCTATCAACGAATGAGAAAGTTAATACATTAATTCAAATGGCAAATGAAAATGGAGGTACTGATAATATATCAGTTGCTTTATATGAGTGCTTTGAAGGGAGTTGCTCTAGATGATAATCGGTACAACGATTAATTCAAGATATGATATTAAAATGTTAATTGGAGACGGCGGAATGGCTAATGTTTATTTAGCCTATGATCGAACGTTAAAACGTCATGTTGCGATTAAAATGTTACGTTATGAGTTATCAAAAGACGAACGATTTATTAAGCGATTTAAACGTGAATCATCTCAGGTGATTAACTTAGATCATCCTAACATTGTTCATGTTTATAATGTTGGCGATTATAAACAGCAACCTTTTATTGTGATGGAATATGTAAAAGGGAAAACATTAAAAGATTATTTGCGTGAAAATGGAGCATTAAGTCCAGAAGTTGCTGTTCATTTAATGAAACAACTTGCAGAAGGGGTTCTTTACGCTCATGAAAATAATATTATTCATCGTGATTTGAAAACTCAAAATATTATGATTACAGATGATCAAATTATAAAAATTACGGATTTTGGTATTGCTTTATCAAGTAACGAAGCGGATATTACCCAAACCAATACGATCATGGGATCTGTTCATTATTTAGCGCCAGAACTTGCAAGAGGAAATTTAGCAACTGAACGTTCTGATATTTATGCATTAGGAATTATTTTGTTTGAATTGTTGACAGGAGATGTTCCATTTAAAGGTGAAGGAGCCGTTAATATCGCACTTCAGCATTTAGAAACTGAGATGCCGTCTCTTAAAGATGTGATACCGGAATTACCGAATAGTTTAGATAATATTATCCATCGTGCCACTGCTAAGCTACCAAGTGAACGATATCAAAGTGTTGAAGAATTGTTACGTGAATTAAATTCTGCACTTGCATCAGATCGTGTGGATGAACCGTTACAATCTGAAGTGATTAAAGAGATGGAGTTAGAAAAAACGATGGTGATGCCTGATTTAAATAAGGAGGTATCAGAAGAAATGGCGAAAAAGAAAAAACCAAAAAACAAAAGAAATTTGGCGTTTTAAATACAGCGTTATTGAGTGCTTATACGGTGTTTTTATTAATGGCAATGTTCTTCTATTACATTATCATTTATGAGCCATCTCATTATAAAGCGGAAGAAGTTAGAATACCAGATGTTGCCTCGATGACTATTGATGAAGCTGAAAGTGAATTAAAATCAATTGGATTAAAAAGCGCAAAAGTTATTTATATTGAAGATTCTAGTTATACAGAAGGTGATGTGTTTAAAACATCTCCTGCCATTGGAACGCGTGTTAAAGTAAAATCAGATGTAACGTTATACGTGGCGAAAAAGCCGAGTCGTTCAACAACAAGTAGTTCAACTCAATAAAAATGAAAATGGTCAGTGAAAACTGGCCATTTAGTAGGTGATAGTTTGAAAAAAGGTATAATTTTAAAGGCGTTAAGTGGATTTTATTATGTTGAAGAAGTTGAGACAAAAAAAATCATTCAATGTCGTAGTCGAGGATTATTTAGAAAACAAAAAATAACGCCTCTTGTTGGGGATCGAGTTCGTTTTTTAGTTGAAGAAGATGGAAATGGCTATGTCATGGAAATTGAAGATCGTCAAAATGAACTGGTTCGCCCCCCTATAGCAAACGTTGATTTGGCTTTGGTTGTTTTTTCAGTCAAAGAACCTGATTTTAACGTTAAATTACTCGATCGTTTTTTAGCGGTTATCGAGATGAATCGTATTGAACCGATTATCGTATTAACTAAATTTGATTTGTTATCAAAAGAAGAACACGAGGTTTTAGATCCTATTTTTGATTATTATCGTCAGATTGGTTATCAAGTCATTGAGACTTCATCAAGAAATCAAGTTGGAATTGAAGCGATTACGGAGTTAATTAAAGATCGCATTATTGTCGTTTGTGGACAATCAGGCGTTGGGAAGTCATCGCTATTAAATTCAATTGATGAAACTCTAGATATTCAAGTAAATGAAATTTCAAAAGCATTAGGACGTGGGAAACATACGACTCGTCACGTTGAGTTGCATAAGTTAAGTGGTGGATTAATTGCTGATACCCCAGGATTTAGTTCATTAGATTTAGATCAACTTGAGGCAACAGATTTATCAGAATGTTTTATAGATTTTTATGAACTATCAGACCAATGCAAGTTTAGAGGATGTGTTCATGAATTTGAACCAAATTGTGCAGTGAAACGGGCAGTAGAAAATCATGAAGTATTGTCTAGTCGATATGACAATTATTTACAGTTTTTAACTGAGATAAAATCTAGAAAGCCAAAGTATTAATTGTTGGAGGGATAAGGAATGTTAAAGATTGCACCATCTATTTTAGCAGCTGACTTTTCCATGTTAGCAGAAGAGGTAAAATGCGTTGATGCATTAGGAGCAGATTATATCCATATTGATGTGATGGATGGGCATTTTGTTCCAAATATTACATTAGGGCCAGGAATTGTGAAATGTCTTCGTCCCCATACAACGTTGCCTTTTGATGTTCATTTAATGATTGAAGAACCGGATCAATACATTAAAGAATTTGTAGAGGCAGGAGCGGATATTATTACAGTTCACGTTGAAGCATGCCGACACTTACATCGTACGTTACAATTGATTAAGCAATATAATATTGCTTGTGGGGTTGTTTTGAATCCTCATACACCGCTTGAAATGATTAAACATGTTTTAAATGATGTGGATTGGATTTTAGTTATGTCGGTTAATCCAGGATTTGGAGGACAATCATTTATTTCTGATTCATTAAATAAGATTACAACTTTAAACCAATGGCGAGAAGAGTTTGGATATGAATATTTAATTGAAGTTGATGGTGGTGTAAACGAAGAAACAGCACGTTTGTGTGAACAAGCAGGAGCAGATGTTGTTGTAGCGGGGTCAGCGGTATTCAATGCACCTGATCGCAAATTAGCTATTCAAAAAATTAAAGGATAATCATGATGATTGCTAAAATTATGTGTGGGGCCCCAAATGGTTGGTTTGATGAAGCTTCTTTAAAGGACGCATCTATTAGTATTGGTGTGGATAGAGGAGCCTTAGTTTTAGTTAATCAAGGAATTATACCTGACATTGCGATTGGTGATTTCGATTCAATTGGAGAGTGCGATTATCAAAAGATCCAACAATTATGTTCAAAGGTAATTAAGTTACCGTGTGAAAAAAATGAAACAGATACAGAGGTGGCTATTGAGTATGCGATTTCGCTTGGTGTCACCGAAATCTATATCTATGGAGCAATGGGTGGGCGAATTGATCATACACTAGCTAATATTCGCCTTCTGTTACAGTTTAGCGAAGCGAAAGTACGTATTTTTATAGTTGATCAAACAAACTCACTATGTTTACTTTCAAGAGGCGATCATAAATTTTTAAGACCAGCTCATCAATATATTTCATTTTTTGCTTTTGAGACAACGGTTAAGGGATTAACACTTAGAGGTCTTAAATATCCATTGACTAATTATGAGTTAACTCAAGGTGATATTCGCTGTATAAGCAATGAAGTATTAGCAGATAAGTTTAGTCTTTCATTTGATGAAGGATATTTATTGATGGTAAACAGTAGAGATTGAATGAAGGGTTTTTTAAATCCTGTTAAAATTAAGTTATATCTCCCTAACTTTTAACATATAGTGTAAAGAATTAAATTATCCTTTGCATGGGGGGAGAGATCTACATGAGATTTTATACAATTAAATTACCGAAATGGTTAAGTGCCATTGTAGTCGGTGTCATGAATATCTTCAAAAAACACTAAAAAAACTGTCGATTTAATCGACAGTTTTTTTCTTTCAGTATGAGATTATGAATTTTTAAGAATAAAATCAATATTTTTAATTATATCTTTAAAACTGTTAATTTATAGATTGAAATTTTTTAACATCGGACATATGATAATGGTATAAAATGGTAAAAAGGGGGGGAGATAGATGTCCTATCTATACTTATTAGATAGAATTGAAGAGGGGCGGATAACTGTTAAACAAGCGATAAAAGAAATTGAAAAAGACACTCAGCACAAGCTGGAATACCGTGCTAAGAAAATAAAAGTACGGATAATCGATGAAGGTAAAGTGATTCGACTTCCTGCTCTTCGATTTGGAATGATTAAAGCAATGTTAAAAATCTGTCCACCTTTTGTGAGATTTATTACAAAACACATGGCAACGACGGAAGAATCGAATGAAATGGTAGAAATCGTGATTGATGGATTTAGTGAGTTTTTAGATTTAATGAGGGGATATCCACCGATTAATCTTATTCATATTAAATCAGAAGAGAATGAAGTGATGATTTGTACCAAATAAAGGTGGTGAAGGATTTGAAGCAATATGAAACACTCGGATTTTGTCCGGTTTGCGAACAATCATTACTTGTCACACAGTTAAGTTGTCAATGTTGTAAAACCCAAATGAATGGACAGTATCGTTTGAATAAATTTAGTTATTTACCTAAAGAATTGCTCGTTTTTACTGAGGTTTTCTTGAAGAATAGAGGAAATATTAAGGAAGTTGAACGAGAGTTAGGAATTTCTTATCCAACAGTTCGAAGAATGTTAGACCAAACCATTCAATCACTCGGATACCAAACGACGGAAACTACTTTACAGACACATGAAATTTTGGATCGGATTGAAAAAGGGGAAATGACAGTAAGGGAAGCGACGGAACTGTTAAAAAGATAAAGTAAAAAATGAGAGGGAGATTTAAATGAATGAAGAATTAGTTAAAATTTTAAAGATGATTGAAAATAAAATAATTACAGCCGAAGAAGGGCAAAAATTAATTCAGGCAATGGAGACAGCGAAAAAAAAGGTAGCAACAGTTAATCAATCAATGATTGGGCGCTTTTTACATATAGATGTAGAGTCACTTGAAAAAGGGGATGAAGAGGTTGTAGAAATCAATATCCCATTAAATGTGGCAAAATCATTTTTAAAACTTGGATTTGTTCAAAATCAAATTAATGAAAAAGTGGGTACGGATGTAGCTGTTGATATTGATGAAATCACACGATTAATTGATTTAGATTTTGTGGGTGATTTAGTGATGGTGGACACAAAAGATGCAAAAGTAAGAATTTGGATTGATTAATAACAATAAAA
>NZ_AEXQ01000087.1:0-42341 GCF_000191865.1 Turicibacter sp. HGF1 | reverse complement strand
TTTTTTTATTCTGATTAGAATTATGCTTCGATAATTGATTCTGTTGGACAAACTGCTTCGCAAGCCCCCACAGTCAATACATACGTCTGCATCAATTGAGTAGATATCTCCTTCAGAAATACATTCTACTGGACATTCAGCAGCACAAGATCCACAAGCGATACAAGTATCAAGAATTTTACGTGGCATACGTGATAACCTCCCTATTAAATAACTCCTTTTTATTATAACATATGCTAGCAAATCCTGTAATCCCTATGCATTAATTCTATAAAAAACAGGATTAAAATCAGCAAAAATAAGTCGAGATTTTTCATTCTAATCTCTTTTATTATAAAAAATCGTATTCCCTGATTAGAGGATAGAAGGTTACGTCGAGAATAAGGAGAAGAACGCTAGAATGAAAGAAAAGATAGTTGTTAGATTGTGAAATAAAAATTTTTTCTAAAATATTGTAAAAATTTCGACAAAAGGGTATTATATAGGTGGTATAGAGGAGGTAATAACGTGGAAAATAACATCTCATTACAATCAATTAATGCAATTCGAACATTAGGTATTGACGCTATCAATAAGGCGAAATCAGGACATCCTGGTGTTGTGTTAGGGGCAGCACCGATGGCTTACACATTATTTACACAGCATTTAAATGCAAATCCAAGTAATAGTAATTGGTTTAATCGTGACCGTTTTGTGTTAGCGGCAGGACATGGTTCAATGTTACTTTATTCATTACTACATTTATCAGGATATAGTGTGAGCATGGATGACATTAAACAATTCCGTCAGTGGGATTCAAAAACACCAGGACATCCTGAGTATGGTCATACAGATGGAATTGATGCTACAAGTGGACCGCTTGGACAAGGAATTCCAATGGCAATCGGAATGGCATTAGCAGAAAAGTATTTAGCAAGCCGTTATAATAAAGAAGGTTACTCGTTAATCGATCATTACAACTTTGTAATTTGTGGTGATGGAGATTTAATGGAAGGGGTAACAAGTGAAGCATCATCACTTGCTGGACATTTAGGGCTTGGAAAAGTGGTTGTGTTATATGATTCAAATGACATTTGTTTAGATGGAGATTTAACACAAAGCTTTACAGAAGATGTTTTAAAGCGTTATGAATCTTATGGTTGGCATATTCAACGTGTTGAAGATGGAAATGATGTTGAAGCCATCAATAAAGCAATCGAATGTGCGAAACAAACAACAGATAAACCGTCAATTATTGAAGTGAAAACAGTCATTGGATATGGTTCAAAACTTCAAGGAACAAATGCAGTTCATGGTGCACCTCTTGGTGATGAGGACGGGGCGTATGCTAAATCACAATATGGATGGAATCATGAGCCATTTACGGTACCAGCTGAAGTTTATCATCATTTTAATGAAACAATTAAAGAACGTGGACAAGTTGCTAATAAGATGTGGGATGAATTATTTGCAGGTTACTCAAAAGCTTATCCAGAATTAGCAGAAGAGTTAACAAAGGCAATGAATAATGAATTAGTAGTTGATTTAAAAGACGTGATGCCAACTTATGAAACAGGGCATTCTGCAGCTACACGTGATACAAACAATGAAGCAATTAATGCTATTGCTTCGGCGATTCCTTATTTCTTAGGGGGATCTGCTGACCTTTCTCATTCAAATAAAACAAATATTAAAAATGGTGGAGATTTCTCTAAAGTAACACCAGATGGACGCAATATTTATTTCGGAGTTCGTGAGTTTGCGATGGCTTCGATTTTAAATGGGATGGCATTACACGGTGGAGTTCGCGTATTCGGTGGAACATTCTTCGTATTCTGCGACTATTTAAAACCAGCAATGCGTATGGCTGCCTTAATGGGATTACCAGTTACTTACGTTTTAACGCATGACTCAATTGCAGTAGGTGAAGATGGTCCAACACATGAACCAATCGAGCAATTAGCTATGTTACGTACGATTCCTAACTTCTCAGTCATTCGTCCAGCAGATGCAACTGAAACAGCAGCAGCCTGGCGTTTAGCTGTTGAATCTAAAAATACACCAACGGCGTTAATTTTAACTCGTCAAAATTTAACAACAATGGCTCATACATCATATGAAGGTGTA
Source organism: Turicibacter sp. HGF1 (assembly GCF_000191865.1). Taxonomy (NCBI): domain Bacteria; kingdom Bacillati; phylum Bacillota; class Erysipelotrichia; order Erysipelotrichales; family Turicibacteraceae; genus Turicibacter; species Turicibacter sp. HGF1. The sequence continues at coordinate 40,235 of NZ_AEXQ01000087.1, read as the reverse complement.
AGTAAAGGGGCTTACGTCGTAAGTGAAGCAGCTAAAGAAATGGATGGAATCTTAATTGCAACAGGTTCTGAGGTTAATTTAGCGGTTGAAGCACAAGAAAAATTAGCAAGTGAAGGAATTTATGTACGTGTTGTAAGTATGCCATCAATGGATTTATTTGAAAAACAATCAAAAGAATACCGTGAAAGCATTCTTCCAAAACAGGTAACAAAACGTATGTCAATTGAAATGGGAGCAACTTATGGATGGCATAAATATGTAGGCTTTGATGGAGTTGTCATGGGAATTGATCGTTTTGGAGCTTCTGCACCAGCTAATAAAGTTATTGAAGCTTATGGATTTACAGCAGAAAATGTTGTGTCATTATTCAAAGAAATGGCGTAATTTTTAAATTTAAATAAAAAGGGAAAGTTTTGGTCAAAGCCAAGCTTTCTTTTTTTTGTTCAGAGTGAAATTTAGGTTAAAAACACATATAAAAGAATATGAAAATTTGTTATAATTAGGTAAAACTTTTGGGGAGGATGAGGGATGAGTCTTACACTAGAGGTGCAAATTTCCATTGTTTTGATGATGAGTCTTTTTTTTATACTGATTACACTCATGAATCAAATTAAAGAACGTGAATCACTTAAGCAGTTAATAATTGTTCAATCTAAAATAATACTAGGAATCGGCTTGTTTTTAATGAGTTTAGTCTTTTTAAATAGTTATTATTATTTGATTTCTTCAGTGATTTGCTATGTTTTGAAAATATCACCCGTTTATATGAGTTCCGCTTCATTTGAAACAGTTTTAATCGAGAAATGGTTTGTGATTATATGTACGGTTTTAATGGCCTTTGTCATCAATGTAGCATTAGCTTATTATACAAGGTTTAAACATTTATTTATTGCACCATTTGAAATGATTATATTCACGACTGTGATGATGACTCTTTTACAACAAAGTTCACTCTCAATTTCGAGCCAAATTATGATGATGGCAGTAGTATTAGGAATGGTCATGAGTATAGCACCTTCAATCACCTCAAAGCTTTGTAAAGGGGAATTAGAAGGTCGTACAACACTTGGGTTATTTCATTACCTAGATAACTGGCTCTGTATTGGGGCAGGAAATTTATTTGGTAAGTGTCATTTATCAACTGAGGACTTTGTTGAAAACTCAAATTTTAAACGAATACTTAAAAAAGGATTTAGTGGCGTGACGTTCTTTTTAATCATAACAACAGTTTTATTAACTTTTATCGCCTATTTTCAAGGCTATCATGAACAGACAAGATTAGTGATTTTGAATCAATTGATTGTTGAAGGTATTGGGTTGCAAGTGATTAATGTTTTAATTCTTTTAATGGGAATCGGGTGTTTTTATGGGTTTTATCGATTAATCATCAGTGTATATCCCGTTTATTTATCCTTTTTTGAAAAAATAATTCCGACTGCCTATTTTGCAACGGATTGGTTTTATCAACTTCAACATTGTCGGTATGTTGGGTTAATTGGGTTTATTAGTAGTTATGTGGCTGCGCTTGTCACCTTAATGTATCTGAGTTTTTATCAAGTAACTGAGATTGTGATGCCAGAGTTAGTGTCTATTGGATTGATTGGAGTTTTAGTTAGTAAAATGGCAAATCAGGTAAATGGAGTTAAAGGGACACTGATTGCTTCATTTATGAATGGAATTTTATTAACCGTTATCCCAACGCTTTCATTACATTTTTTAAAAGCGCTACAATTAGAAGGAAGTTTTAGGTCACTAGACACGTTCTTTATTTCACAATTACTTGACAGATTGTTCATATTCTAGTATAAATTGAATATAGTATTGGACTATTCAATTGTAAAAATGTTTGGAGGAAGTAATATGTTATATACTAACTGGGTATTTTGGGTTTGGATTATTGTAGCTATTTTAATTGGTGCAATTATTGGATTCTTTGTTGCTCAAAAACAATTAAAAAAATATTTACAAAAAAACCCACCTATTAATGAAGAGGTTGTTCGTACAATGATGATGCAAATGGGACGTACACCATCTCAAAAACAAATTAACCAAGTGATGAAATCAATTAATCAAAATATGAAATAAAACAAAAAGCGTATGAAAACATACGCTTTTTATGATGATAAATGTAAGAAAAGACGCCTTTCAGGGCGTCTTTTTAAAATTAAAATTGTTGTTTAGAACACATGTATTCATTTACAACTAAATCTAATTCTTGACTTTTTGCTACTGTCAATTCATGTACCATTCCAAATGTTTTTACGAGTTCGTGTAATTCAGCCTTAATGGTTGTAATACGATTATAAATGTCTTTAGAATTATTGAAATTCATCGGTTCTGAACATGAAATAGTTTTCAAGATGATTCCCCCTAGGTATTTTTGAATATAATGTAATAGTGTTTAAAATGAGACTTTATTTTCAGTTCCATTTAAAATACGTTTATAGTTCGGGATGTGCTTAATAATAATCATTGCAGCAAATAAGGTAAACATAATTTTGGCTGTTAAGTCATAATGTCCAAACCAAACAATTAATACTGCGGCAATTGAGATAATAGTTGAAGATAAAGAGACCATTTTCCATATCTTTAATGAAATGACAAAGATAATAAAGAGTGTGATAAATAAAAGAGGTGAATAGAATAAAATGATTCCTGCACTTGTTGCAACAGCTTTTCCACCTTTGAAGTTAGCAAAAATAGGGTAAATATGTCCGATTAAAGCAAACATCGAAATAATTAAGGGATGGATCGTAGCTCCTAAGTACATGGCTGCTAAAACAGCTAACCCACCTTTTAACACATCAAGAATAAAGACAATGGTCCCCCCTTTTTTTCCAAGAACTCGGAAGGCATTCGTTGACCCTAGGTTACCAGAACCATATTGACGAATATCTTTTTGATAAAATGTTTTTCCAATTACAAGCGCTGAAGGAAATGATCCTAGCAAGTAAGCGGCAATAATTAGTATGAAGTTAATCATTTAAATCCTCCTTTTTTGCAGAATTATTATAGCATAGACTCCGATAATATTAGTGAAATTTACAAAAAAAATATAAAAAACTTCTTTTTCGACATATTTCACGCTATAATTCATACTTTAATTAATGTATAATACAGTTATTTTGAATAGATTTGGAATTAAAATTTATAAATTAGTCTTATAATGTCTAATAACATCTTTTAATCTTCGAGAAAATCTTTTAAAATGAGATAATGGAAAGGGAAAGGAGTGTTATGATGTCGACGCACTTAAATTATAATGAAGACTCAATACAAGTACTCGAAGGACTAGAAGCAGTCCGTAAAAGACCAGGGATGTATATTGGTTCAACTGACAGTCGCGGGTTACATCATCTTGTCTATGAAATTGTAGATAATGCCATTGACGAAGTTTTAGCCGGATATGGTGATCATATAAAAGTAACAATTCATGAAAATAATAGCATCAGTGTACAAGATTCTGGGCGAGGAGTTCCAACTGGAATGCATAAATCAGGAAAGCCGACACCAGAAGTTATTTTTACTGTCTTACATGCAGGTGGAAAGTTTGGAACAGGTGGATATAAAACATCTGGAGGATTACACGGGGTAGGGGCAAGTGTTGTAAATGCCCTATCTGAGTGGGTTGAAGTGACAATCAAACGTGATGGGAATGTATATCGTCAACGTTTTGAGAATGGTGGGCATCCTGTTACAGGTCTTGATATCATTGGTAAAAGTAAAGAAACAGGAACATTAGTAAGCTTCAAACCAGATCCTGAAATTTTCTCAACAACAGTTTATTCATTTGATATTTTAAGTGAACGATTACGTGAATCAGCATTTCTTTTAAAAGGATTAAAAATTGAGTTAATCGATTTAAGAAACGATAAAGAAGAAACATTTTACTATGAAGATGGAATTAAATCATTTGTTAGTTATTTAAACGAAGGAAAAGATACCCTTCATGATGTAGTTTATTTCGAGGGAGAAAGCCAAGAGATTGAAGTTGATTTTGCTTTCCAATATTCTGGAAGTTATTCAGAAAATATTTTATCTTTCGTTAATAATGTTCGGACTAAAGATGGTGGAACTCATGAAACAGGAGCTAAAGCTGTCTTAACTCGTATTTTTAATGACTATGCGAGACGTAATGGATTACTTAAAGAAAAAGAGAAAAATTTAGAAGGTGCAGACATTCGTGAAGGGTTAGCGGCCATCGTTTCAGTTCGAATTCCTGAAAATTTATTACAATTTGAAGGACAAACAAAGGCGAAACTTGGAACGCCAGAGGCTCGTTCAGCGGTAGATAATGTGATTGCAGAAAAATTAACATTTTTCTTTGAAGAAAATGGAGCTGTTGCGACACAATTAATTAAAAAAGCGATTAAAGCAGCTCAAGTCCGTGAAGCAGCGCGTAAAGCGCGAGAAGATGCTCGTAGTGGAAAAACGAAAAAGAAAAAAGAAACGAATCTTTCAGGAAAGTTAACGCCAGCTCAAACGAAAAATCCTCAGAAAAATGAGTTATTCTTAGTCGAAGGGGATTCAGCGGGTGGATCAGCGAAACTAGGTCGTAACCGTGCCTTCCAAGCAATTTTACCTCTACGTGGTAAGGTCATCAATACTGAAAAAGCAAAGATGGAAGATATCTTTAAAAATGAGGAAATTAATACGATGATTTATACCATCGGTGCAGGTGTAGGAGCGAATTTTGAATTAAGTGATGTCAATTATGATAAAGTCATCATTATGACCGATGCTGATACCGATGGGGCGCATATTCAGGTATTATTACTAACATTCTTCTTCCGATACATGCGTGAATTAGTTGAAGCGGGTAAAGTTTACATTGCATTGCCACCGCTTTATAAAGTGTCTAAAGGACAAGGAAAAAAGCAAGTGGTTGAGTATGCATGGACAGACGAAGAGTTAGGAAGCGTTATTGCGAAAGTCGGAAAAGGCTACACGTTACAACGTTACAAAGGTCTTGGAGAAATGAACGCGGATCAATTATGGGATACAACTATGAATCCTGAAACACGTACGTTAATTCAAGTCAGTATTGAAGATGCGGCAGATGCCGATCATCGCGTAACCACGTTAATGGGAGATAAAGTTGAGCCACGTCGTGAATGGATCGAGCAAAATGTCGATTTTACGATGGAAGATGATTATGATATAGAGAGGGTGTAATTTATGGAAAACTCAACCCAACGCGTTCAAGTAATGCGACTTGAAGATATTATGGGGGATCGTTTCGGACGTTACTCTAAATATATCATTCAAGATCGTGCGTTACCTGATGCTCGTGATGGATTAAAACCGGTACAACGACGTATTCTATATGCGATGTATAAAGACGGAAATACATTTGAAAAAGCATTCCGTAAATCGGCTAAAACAGTTGGAAATGTTATTGGTAATTACCATCCTCATGGCGATTCATCTGTATATGAGGCAATGGTTCGTATGTCTCAGGATTGGAAATTAAGAGAACCCCTTGTGCAAATGCATGGGAACAATGGTAGTATTGATGGCGATCCTGCAGCTGCGATGCGTTATACTGAAGCAAGATTATCAGCTATTTCAGGATTATTATTAAAAGATATCGATAAAAATTTAGTTGACTTTATTCCAAACTTTGATGATTCAATGACAGAACCAACGGTATTACCGGCATTTTTCCCTAACTTATTAGTTAATGGAGCGACAGGGATTTCAGCAGGATATGCAACTGATATTCCACCTCACAATTTAGCTGAAATTATTGATGCGGTGATTCATCGTATGAATCATAAACAGTGTCAATTAGATGACTTATTAACCTTTATCAAAGGGCCAGATTTCCCAACGGGAGCGATTATCCAAGGGATTCAAGAAATCAAAAAGGCATATGCTACGGGAAAAGGACGTATTATTGTTCGTTCAAAAGCTGAGATTGAAACGATTCGAGGAGGACGCGATCAAATCGTTGTCACTGAAATTCCTTACGAAGTCAATAAAGCGAATTTAGTGAAAAAAATTGATGATTTACGTATTGATAAAAAAATCGACGGAATCATGGAGGTTCGTGATGAAACTGATCGTAATGGATTACGTATTGTCATTGAACTAAAAAAAGACGTGAAATCTGAAATGGTGTTGAACTATTTATTCAAAAATACGGATTTACAAGTGTCATATAACATCAATATGGTGGCGATTCATAATAAGCGTCCTGTCTTGATGGGATTAATGGACTTAATTGACGCTTATATCCAACATCAAAAAGAAGTTGTAACTAATCGTTCAAATTATGATTTAAAACGTGCACGTGAACGTCAACACATCGTTGAAGGTTTAATTAAAATGGTGTCAGTTTTAGATGAAGTGGTTCATATGATCCGCCAATCGAAAGATAAATCAGATGCGAAGAAAAATTTAATGGTAGCTTTTGAGTTTAGTGAACGTCAAGCTGAAGCTATCGTGATGTTACAGTTATATCGTTTAACGAATACAGATGTGACAGCGCTACAACAAGAAAACGAAGAGTTATCAAAAACAATCTTAGAATTAACTGAGATTTTAAGTAGCGAAACGAAGTTATTAAAAGTCATTCAAACAGAATTAAAACAAGTGCGAAAAGATTTTAAAACGGAGCGACGCAGTCAAATAGAGGAACAAATTCAAGAGATTAAAATTGATGAGACTGATATGATTACCAAAGAAGATGTTATTGTCGCTGTTACAAAAGATGGATATGTCAAACGGACGAGTATTCGTTCATACAATGCAACGAAATCTGAAATGCCAGTGATGAAAGATGGCGATGAACTGGTATCAAAATTACAAGTCGATACGCTACAAACGCTATTGATGTTTACGAATCGAGGAAGTTTTATCTACTTACCAGTCTATAAACTCCCAGAGTTTAAATGGAAAGATATTGGACAGCACGTTTCAAATCTAGTAACGATCGATTCAGAGGAGAAAGTGATAGCAGTCTTCGCGATTAGTGATTTTAAATCGGAAGAGTGTTTATTCTTTACAACAGCAAACGGTATGATTAAAAAGACTCGTTTAGGTGATTTTGAAGTGTCTCGTTATAATCGTGCCATGATGGCGATGGCGGTTAAAGAAGATGATGTTTTAATTTCAGTGGTTAAAGCACCAAGTCCAAATGATGTCATCATGGTCACAAAACAGGGTTACTTGTTGAAGTTTAGTGATGAGGAAATTGCTATTACGGGTCTTAAGGCTATGGGGGTTAAAGGGATTGCCATTGGAAAAGATGATCAGCTAATCAAAGTGGTGTTAGCTAATGCAAACGATGAGTTGTTATTATTAACACAACGTGGGAATATCAAAAAGTTAAAAGTAAAAGATATTGCCCTCTCTTCACGTAATAAAAAAGGATCACTTGGAATCAAGGCGATTAAATCAAACCCACATTATTTTGTTGATTGTATTAAAGTTGAATCGAATCAAGAGGTTTATATTAAAACAGAGACAACGCAAGTGAAGTTGAATCTTTCACTCTTTAAGGCGGTTGATTTAAACTCTGTTGGAACCAATATTGTAGATGATGCGGTCATGAAATTGATGATTGATGAAATAGAATAATTAGAAAAGTCGGCTTCTATTAAGAAGTCGATTTTTTATTTTGAACCGAACTAAATTCATTTGTTCATATTCTTAGGTCTTAGCACATACAATCTTATGAGTGTATCTAGAGTTAAGTCGGAAATGATGGTGAAAAGGAATGCAAATGCTTAGTAAAGTTGAATCAGCAATATTTAAACAAACCTTACATTATCCACTACTACAAGTTGTAGAAAATAAAACCGTCATCATTAACGATCGTTGTACGGTTGAACATTTTACGGATGATTTTTGCATGGTTAAGACGCCTGATTGTACTTATCAGTTAAGTGGAATCAATTTTAGAGTTAAAGAATATGGAGACTTTGTTATTAGAATTGAAAGTGATGGAGTAAAAAAAATAGAAATAGTCGGTGATGAAAATGAAAAATAAGTGGTTAAGTCTGTTTATTCCAAAAGTTCAAATCATAGTGCCTACAATGACTGAAGTTAATCGATTGAGGCAACGTAATGTGATGATTTATGGGGTGAAAAAACATCCGGATGGTTACTTGGTGACGGTTAGGAAGGATATTTTGGATAAATTGGAGGGATATCCGGTTGCTCGGACACTTTCCATTTATCCGCCTTTTCTTAAAGTAGGAGTTCCTATCATTGGATTAGTGTTGATTTTGATGCTTTTAATGCAAAAGTATACCATCGGGTATCGGATTGATGGAAATTTAACACCACAGGAACAAGATGAATTAGAAACTTTGCTTGAACCCCACTTTCAGGAATTAGGTCCATTTCATTTCCTAAAAAGTGATTTGGATGTGATTTATGAGGAGCTTAAAGCTTATTACAATGATTATGTATGGGTAAATATCTACCGAAAAGGAACAGACATCATTTTTGATGTTTATGATATTACGTTAGAAGAACAAGATGATGACAGTGAATATTCACAAACGTTATTTGCTAAGCGTTCTGGTTTGGTGAAGAACTATATTGTAGACAGTTGTCGTGTGTTGGTGGAGCAAAATCAAGTTGTTAAAAAAGGGGATCCACTTGTTGCTTGTTATGTCGAGCAACCATATACGAGTGAGATTATTCCGATAGATGATGTGGCACGGGGAGAAGTTTGGGCTGATACATGGTACACTGTTGATGTAAGGGCGTCTAAAAGCTATGTAGAAGAACGGTTTACAACGAATAAAGAGACTTATTATGTTCTTCATCTTGGCGGAAAAGAATTTACTTTTCCATTCGATGAGATAAATTTTGAAAAGTACGAAGAAGTCGATAAATCATATGATCCCTTCTTTTTCCTCAAAAATTCACCGCTTTATTTAGAAAAAAGACAATATTATGAAAAAAGTGATATAATAATAACAAACACTTATGACGAGATTAAGGCTAATTTATTAGTCCTTGTCCAAAATAAATTCAAAGAAGAAACCGATGGTGAGTTTATCATCAAGAATTTGGAGATAATATCAGAAGAGGAAACAGATGATGAGATTTATTTCAAATGTCATCTAACTGTATACGAAAATATCGCATATTAGAGGAGCTGAATTATGAGTAAAGATCCGATTAAGATACAAGAAGTATTTGAAACAATGGATGAGATTATTTCTGTTGTTGGACATCATGATAAGCATTTAAAAATCTTTGAAGATTACTATAATGTTGAAATTTCTTTACGTGGAGATCAACTCTACGTTTACGGAGATGAAGCAAAAGCTTCAGAAGTTCGTGAAGTGTTAGTAGCTTTAGTGGACTTACATCGTAAAGGAAAAGACGTAACAGAGCGAGATGTTTTATATGCAATTAAGATGAATGAACAAAATCGCCTAGGTGAACTTGAGTCATTGTTTGATGAACGATATAAAATTATTAAAACAACACAAGGGAAAACGATTTTTGCGAAAACTTTTAATCAAAAAGATTATTATCGAAAAATTCTAGATAATGATTTAGTCTTTGGAATTGGTCCTGCAGGGACAGGGAAAACTTATTTAGCAGTTGTTATTGGTGTTTCATTATTAAAGAAAAACATCGTTCGAAAAATTATTTTAACTCGTCCTGTTGTAGAAGCGGGAGAAAATTTAGGATTCTTACCTGGAGATTTAAAAGAGAAGGTGGATCCTTACTTAAGACCGTTATATGATGCTTTATATGATGTATTAGGTCTTGAACAAACTGAAAAAATGATTGAACGTGGGATTATCGAGATTGCCCCATTAGCTTATATGCGCGGTCGTACACTTGAAGATGCTTATATCATTTTAGATGAAGCGCAAAATACAACGAAACAACAGATGAAAATGTTCTTAACGCGTTTAGGATTTAATTCAAAAATGGTTGTCACAGGTGATGAAACGCAGATTGACCTTCCAAAACCGGTGAAGTCAGGATTAAAACATGCAAAAGAAATTTTACATGATGTTAAAGGAATTGAATTTGTTCAATTTGAAACAGTCGATGTTGTACGACATACGCTTGTTCAAAAAATTATTGAAAGCTATGAAAAGACCGGAGAATAAAGGAGCAACAAACGAAAATGGCAGTAGATATTCAATTTTACAATCAAACAGATGAAGCAGTTGAAAGATATGAGCAAATGATTGAACGTGTTGTAGTTGAAACGTTAAAGCAAGAAAACTTAGCGCATGAGTTTATTGAGTGTAGTTTTATCTTTGTGGATAATGAACAAATTCGTGAAATCAATGCAAATTATCGTCAAAAAGATGCCGTAACAGATGTTATAACATTTGCAATTGAGGATGAAACTCCTGGAGAAATAAAGATTCAAGGAGTTCCTATGCCAAGAATGTTAGGTGATGTCTTTATTTCATTACCACGCACACGAGAACAAGCAGAGCGATTTGGTCATTCATTTGATCGTGAACTTTCGTTTTTAGCCGTTCATGGATGTTTACATCTTCTAGGTTATGATCATCTTGTGAAAGAAGAAGAGGAAATCATGTTCGCTAAACAGGAGGATGTCCTAAATGCGCTCGGAATCAGACGTTAAAGAGACTCATTCTATTCAAGCAATTTTAAAATCGTTTAAATATGCAAGTCGGGGTATCTTGACATCATTCTTAATAGGGCGTAATATTAAAGTCCACTATACCGCAGCACTAATCGTGCTAGGGTGTGGGCTTTATTTTCGTATTAGCAAAGTAGAATTTATTTTGTTATTTCTAACAATTGCTCAAGTGATTACGTTAGAAATGATTAATACTGCGATAGAGAGAACCGTTGATTTAGTAACATCAGACTATCATATTTATGCGAAAATAGCGAAAGATGTCGCAGCAGGAGCCGTTTTGGTCAGCGCGATCATCGCAACTATTATCGGAGGAATTATCTTTCTTCCATATATATCTAGTCAGTAGGTGAAAAAATGAAAGAAATGTACACAGATTTAATTGCAGCAGCGAAGGAAGCTTATCAAAATGCATATGTTCCGTATTCGAAATTCCCAGTAGGTGCGGCTTTAAAATTAAAAGATGGAAGTATTATCAATGGAGCAAATGTTGAAAATGCCTCTTTTGGATTGACTAATTGTGCAGAGCGCTCAGCTTTATTTACAGCTTTTACAAAAGGTTATCGTCGTGACGATATTGAGGCCATTGCAGTTGTAGCAAATACAGATCGTCCAATTTCACCATGTGGAGCATGTCGTCAAGTCATGAGTGAATTAATGCCACAAGACGCACAAGTTATTTTATTAAGTAACAAGGACGAAATTAAAATTTATACAGTGTCAGAATTATTACCATATTCATTTACATCGGAGGATTTATAATGACAGAAAAACATTTTAAGTCTGGGTTCGTCTCAATTATTGGTCGCCCTAATGTTGGAAAATCAACATTTTTAAATCAAGTATTAGGGAAAAAAATTGCGATTATGAGCGATAAACCTCAAACAACACGAAATAAAATTCAAGGTGTTATCACAGATGCGGATTCACAAACAATTTTTATTGATACACCAGGAATTCATAAACCTAAACATGAGCTTGGAAAATTTATGACCGATTTAGCCATTGGAACATTAAATGAAGTGGATGCTGTTATGTTTATGGTCAATGCAACTGAGAAAGTAGGAAAAGGGGATCGCTTCATTATTGAACATTTACAAAATGTAAAACAACCTGTTTTCTTAGTCATTAATAAAATTGATTTAATTACAAAAGAAGAATTATTAACAGTTATTGCTTCATTCCGTGAAGAGTATAATTTTGCTGGAATTATTCCAATTTCTGCGATGACTGGGGAGAATGTAGAGACATTAATCTCAGTTATCAAAGAGGCGCTTCCTGAAGGGCCACAATTTTATCCATCAGATTATATTACTGATCATCCAGAACGTTTCATTATTTCTGAGTTAATTCGTGAAAAAGTTTTACATTTAACTCATGAAGAAGTTCCGCATTCAGTTGCTGTCGTTATTGATAAAATTGAAAAAGTAGAAGGTAAAAATGTGATTGATGTGATGGCGACTATTGTTGTTGAACGTCCTTCACAAAAAGGGATTTTAATTGGTAAGGGTGGAAAAATGTTAAAAGACATTGGAACACTAGCTCGTAAAGATATCGTGAAATTACTTGGAACAAAAATTTACTTAGAGTTATGGGTAAAGGTTCAAAAGGATTGGCGTAATAAAAAATTATACTTAAATGATTTCGGATATAGCGAAAAAGAATACTAATTCGACTTTTTAAGACAAAAGTGTCATAAATTCTTGGAGTTTGGATATCCTAATGACTAGAGGGTTTAAATAATAGCTTAGCTAGTAAGAAGGGATTTAAATGAATAGCTTAGAATGGGAAGTGTTCAAACGTACAGGAAAAATTGAGCACTATTTGTTATTAAAAGAAACTGAGAATAGTAAGATAGATTTAACTTCACCTACTGAGTTTTCAGAAGAATTAATAAGTTCGGAGGCAACGAAAGCCATAAGGGAGGATTAACAACATGGCGCTCGATGTGGATGGGATTATTTTAAAAAACTTTAATTATGGTGAACATCATAAAATTATAAAAGTTCTGACTCGGAATATGGGAGTTATTGGTGTGTTTGTCCAAAATGCCAATAAAGTTAATACAAAAAAGAGTGCACTTGTTCAACCATTAACAAGTGCACGTTTTAATTTAAAACCCTCAACCAATGCAAACAGTGAATTGTATTACTTATATTCTGGAGAAGTTGAAAATCATTATTTAAATATTAAGCTTGATTATGAAACGGTTGCTTATTTTTATTTCATGATTGAATTGATTTTAAAAGGTGTGTCATCAGATGAATATAGTGCTTATATTTATCGACTATTGAAAAATTTCTTAGACGCAGCAGACGCGGGGTATAATCCGTATCTGTTGAGTCTAATTTTTCAATTTAAAATGATGCCGGTTCTTGGGATAGAGCCAGTACTTGATTGTTGTGCAAATTGTCGTTCTACTGAACAGATTGTCACGATTGGTATCCGTCAAGGTGGATTAGTTTGTGCCAAGTGTTATGACAATACACAACCTATTTTAATTGATGCGCCCTTGATTCCAATTGTCCGTGCACTTTATCGAGTTGATATTGATCATCTACCAGAGGTTGAGCTAGAAGATGAATTACTACAACCTATTGAACAATTTTTAGATGCTTATTATGAGACTTATGCAGGACTTCATTTAAGAACGAAAAAGTTTTTAAAAGACTTAACATAAAATCAAAATCGCTTAAAAATCGCCACGATTTAAGTGATTTTTTTTGTTGAATAAATGATTTTCTTTTGTTATTTTTTCATACTTTTGTATATTGTGTTTTATGTATTGATATAATATAATGGTAATAGTATAATGCAATATTTATGTGATGACGAAGAATAGTACTTTTGAAGCATTGAACTTAAGCGAGTCTGGGAGGGTGTGAGCCAGATGTCAAATTCTTAAGGAACGGAACTTTCGAGCATATTTAACAAAGTGGTAAAAAGCTTGCTTTTTACAAATAGGGTGGAACCGCGGGAATAACTCTCGTCCCTATGCTTGTGGGCATAGGTATGAGAGTTTTTATTATTTCTATGTTCACAAGATCTTAATTTTGTTAAGCAAAGGAGCATCAGTATGAGTCAAGTTACTATGGAAAAAATCGTAAATATGTCAAAAACACAAGGTTTCGTTTACCAAGGTAGTGAAATTTATGGTGGATTAGCGAACACTTGGGATTATGGGCCATTAGGTGTCGAATTAAAAAATAATGTTAAAAAAGCTTGGTGGAAAAAATTCATTCAAGAATCTCCATACAATGTAGGATTAGATAGTGCCATCTTAATGAACCCTCAAACATGGGTTGCATCAGGACATGTTGGAGGATTTAGTGATCCTTTAATGGACTGTAAAGTATGTAAAAGCCGTCACCGTGCCGACAAATTAATTGAAGATCATGGAGATGATATCGTAGCTGATGGATGGACAGAAGAACAAATGATGAATTACATCCGTGAACATAACATCGCATGTCCAGATTGTGGGGCACATGATTTCACAGATATTCGTCAATTTGAATTAATGTTCAAAACACACATGGGTGTTGTATCAGATGAAAAATCAGCTGTTTACTTACGTCCTGAAACAGCACAAGGAATCTTCGTTAACTTTAAAAACGTTCAACGTACATCTCGTAAAAAAATTCCATTTGGAATTGGACAAATCGGGAAATCATTCCGTAACGAAATTACACCAGGAAACTTTACATTCCGTACACGTGAATTCGAACAAATGGAATTAGAATTCTTCTGTAAACCAGGTGAAGATGCTAAGTGGTATGAATTCTGGAAAGAATATTGCTGGAATTGGCTAGTAAGCTTAGGAATGAACCCAGAGCACATCCGTCAACGTGAACATTCACCAGAAGAATTAAGTCATTATAGTAACGGAACATCAGATATTGAATATCGTTTCCCATTCGGATGGGGAGAATTATGGGGAGTTGCAAATCGTACAGATTTCGACTTAAAAGCTCATATGAAAGAATCAGGAGCAAACTTTGAATACCAAGATCCAACAACGAATGAAAAATACGTGCCATATTGTATTGAACCATCGGTTGGAGCTGATCGTGTAACCTTAGCCTTTTTAGTTGATGCTTATGCAGAAGAGACATTAGAAAATGGTGAAACACGTGAAGTGTTAAAATTCCATCCAGCTTTAGCTCCTTATAAAGTGGCAGTATTACCATTAGTTAAAAAATTAAATGAGCAAGCTTTAGAAGTATTTGCAGATTTATCAAAACACATGATGGTAGATTATGATGAAGCAGGAACAATTGGTAAACGTTACCGTCGTCAAGATGCAATCGGGACACCATTCTGTGTGATATTCGATTATGATTCATTAGAAGATAAAAAAGTAACTGTTCGTCACCGTGATACAATGGAACAAGAACGTGTTGCAATTGATGAGTTAGTTGAGTACATCACATCAAAAATTCAATTCTAAAACATAGTTTTACTAATTAGACATTATAGGAGAGAGGGTGATTTACGGTGAATAAGGGTCGGATTCCACAAGAATTATTTGATCAAGTCATTGCACAAAGTGACATTGTTGATGTTGTTAGTGATTATGTTCAATTAACTAAAGCCGGTAAAAACTATAAAGGCTTATGTCCTTTTCACGGTGAAAACACCCCTTCTTTTGTGGTGTCACCGGATAAAGGAATTTATAAATGCTTTGGTTGTGGTGAAGGTGGAAATGTTATTTCTTTTATTTCACAACTTGAAGCAATTTCTTACCCACAGGCTATTTTAAAATTGGCACAACGAGCAGGAATTCAAACCGACTTAGTTGCTAGTCTTTCGCAGTCTACACAAAATTCAAAATATAAAAATGAGTATGACCTTTTAGAATTTTCTAAAGGGTTTTACCATTATTATCTGAATCATACAAAAGAGGGAAAAATCGCCCTTGAGTATTTAACAAAACGTGGAATGTCAGCGGAAATGATTGAGCAATTTGGTATTGGTTTATCTCCATCCTACTCGGATGCTCTTGTCAAAACATTAGCAAATAACCAATTTTCTTTACCTCAGGCAACACAACTTGGGTTATTAAACGAGCATAATGGTCAATATTATGACCGATTTAAATCTCGGATTATGTTCCCAATTTTTGATAAGGTAGGAAAAGTGGTTGGATTTAGTGGGCGTGTCTTTTTAGAGGGGGACACACATTTAGGAAAGTATGTAAATTCTCCGGAATCACCATTATTTCAAAAGGGGAAACTGATTTATAACTTGCATGAGGCAAAGTTAGCCATTCGACGTCATAACCGAGTACTGTTATTTG
This sequence comes from Turicibacter sp. HGF1, assembly GCF_000191865.1. Classification (NCBI taxonomy): domain Bacteria; kingdom Bacillati; phylum Bacillota; class Erysipelotrichia; order Erysipelotrichales; family Turicibacteraceae; genus Turicibacter; species Turicibacter sp. HGF1. The sequence goes on along the minus strand of NZ_AEXQ01000087.1, from coordinate 24,333 downwards.
AAGGATTTTTAGATGTTATTTCTGCTGTGGAAGCAGGAATTTCAGAATCTGTTGCCACAATGGGGACAGCCTTTACCGAAGATCATGGTCGAGAATTAAGACGTTTAACCGATCATATCATTATTTGTTATGACGGAGATAAAGCTGGATTAGCTGCTGCTAATAAAGCCATTCCAATTTTAATGTCGCAAAACTTTATAGTAAGTGTTGTCGAGATTCCATCGAAGATGGACCCGGATGAATTCATAAAAACAAATGGTGCCGAAGCCTTTTCGAAATTAGTTGATCAGGCAATTCCCGCCATCGATTATCAATATCGTTATATCAAACGTCAGTTTAATTTAGAATTTGTCAGTCATCGCGATCAATTTAAACGTGCTATTTATCATTTAGCATATTCTTTACAAAGTCCGACTCTTCAGGAGTTAATATTGAAAAAATTAGCGCAAGATATCTCCATCGGAGAACAAAGTATTTTACAAGAGTTTGCAAGTGGAAAAAGTCAAGTGTATAAAAATACCAATATTAACAACAATAAAAATGAAATGAGTCAAATGAGACGCCATCATTTGAGAGACACTAAGTATGACCGGTCAGAAAAAATGTTAATTCATTATATGTTAAAAGACCGACGTGTCGCTTTGCAGGTAGAGAAAGAATTAAATGGTTACTTAAATGATCCGACGAGACGAAACATTGTCCTTTACATTTTAGATTATTACACCGTACATGAGACAATGAATTTACAATATTTTTTAAATTGGATTGATGAAGCGTTAGTGAAACCAATCACGGACATTATTTTTGAATGTGAGACCTTACCACCTTTAACGAACGATAATGTCATCCGTGATTTAATATTAGTTGTGAAAGAGTATGTTTATAAAGCCCAAATGGAGCAGTTAAAAAAGCAAATCAGTGAAGCAACATTAGATCATGAAAAATTGGAACTACTAGGTAAAGTTAATCAACTTAAACAGCAGTTTGGTAAGTAAAAAGGAGTGGTTTTATGTCAAATCCGGTACTTGACGAGAAAAAAATTCTGGAAATTAATAGTCAACTAATCAAGTTAGGAAAGAAGCGCGGTTATTTAACATACGATGAAATCAACAATAGTTTTGAACAAGTTCAATTAGATCCAGAAATGATTAGTTCATTTTTAGATTTATATGATTCAGAAGGAATCAGCATTGTTAAATCTGAGAAAATTGTTGAAACGCCTGAAGTTGGTGAGACAGAAGAGGAAGATACAGTCTTATTATTACCAGATTTTGATGCTGACGAAGATGAAGATAATATTCCAGCCAATTTCTCTACTGAAGATGAAGTTGATTTAGAAGAAAAATTTGATGAGTTTGAATTCACCTCACAATTTAAAATTAATGATCCAGTTCGTATGTATTTAAAAGAAATTGGACGCGTTGAATTATTATCTAGTCAAGAAGAAATTAACTTTGCGAAAAAGATTGAACGTGGAGATATCTCATCAGAAATTTTAGAAATACGCCGTAAAAATGAGCCGCTTCCGGAAGAGTTGTTAGAACGTATTGATTTATTAATCCAAGATGCTGGGGAAGCAAATGACGGAAATGAGTTTTTAATTGGGGTTACTGAATTAAGTGATGAAGAAGCACGACGTGTTATTCAAGAAGGTGAATATGCAAAAAAACGTCTTGTTGAAGCTAACTTACGTTTAGTTGTTAGTATCGCTAAACGTCATGTTGGACGTGGGATGTTATTCTTAGATTTAATTCAAGAAGGAAATATGGGATTAATTAAAGCGGTTGAAAAATTCGATTATCGTAAAGGATTTAAATTCTCGACTTATGCAACATGGTGGATTCGTCAAGCTATTACACGTGCGATTGCGGATCAAGCGCGTACCATTCGTATTCCGGTTCACATGGTTGAAACAATTAATAAATTAGTTCGTATTCAACGTCAATTAGTTCAAGAATTAGGGCGTGAACCTTTACCAGAAGAAATTTCTGAGAAAATGGGAATCGCTCCTGAAAAAGTACGCGAAATTTTAAAAATTTCACAAGAACCTGTTTCATTAGAATCACCAGTAGGTGAAGAAGATGATTCTCATTTAGGAGATTTCATCCCAGATGCGGATGCCTTATCACCATCTGAATTCGCCTCAAATGAAATGCTAAAAAAAGAATTAGACGATGTGTTAGAAACATTAACGGATCGCGAAGAACGTGTTCTCCGTTTACGTTTTGGACTTGAAGATGGACGTACTCGTACGCTTGAAGAAGTAGGAAAAGAATTTGGTGTGACACGTGAACGTATTCGTCAAATTGAAGCGAAGGCCTTACGTAAACTTCGCCACCCATCTCGTAGCCGTCGTTTAAAAGACTTCATGGAAGAATAGGAATATAAAATATGAGTTATGAACTTTCAACACGATTACAAACATGTTTAGATGCGTTAAAACCTTTGCAAAAAATTGCAGATATTGGAACGGATCATGCTTATTTACCTTGTGTTGGAATGCTTGACAATCAGTTGACTTATGCAATTGCTGCAGATATTGGAGTTGGCCCATTAGAGTCAGCTAAAGCAACTATCAAACGATATGGATTAGAAGCTAAAATAGAAACTCGTCTAGGTGGCGGGTTATCCATTTTAGCTCCTAGTGAAGTAGAAGGGGTTGTCGTTGCAGGAATGGGAGGAAAACTGATTGTTTCTATTTTAGACGCAGACATTCCACTCACAACATCATTTAAGCGATTAGTTTTACAACCTAACATCGATGCAAATTTAGTTCGAGCTTGGTTATCTAACCATTCGTTTACAATCATTGATGAAAAAATCGTCTTAGATGAAGGGAAGTTTTATGAAGTCATTGTAGCGGAACCTACTGATGAAGAGACTTCATATAACGAACTAGATCTTGAATTTGGACCTATTTTACGTCAGACACCAAATGATGAGGTGTTTAAAGCAAGATGGATGAAAGAATTTAATAAAAATCAAGAAATTATGGATCAGTTAGCCGTTAATCATCCACGCTTGGCTGATTTAGAAGCTCGCCAGGCATTATTATCGGAGGTTTTAAAATGTCAATCGTAATTTCAGATGTGATTAAACAATTAGAAACTTTATATCCAAAACATTTAGCGGCGTTTGATAAAGACCCAAATGGATTACATATTGGAAATGTTAATCGTCCGTTAACAAAAGTTTTAGTCACACTTGATGTGACGAAATCTGTCGTTGAAGAAGCGATTGAAAAAGGAGCGAACTTAATTGTTGCTCATCATCCATTCATTTTTCGTCCTTTAGCGAACATTAATACCAATACGCCAAAAGGAAAAATTGTTGAACTTTGTATTAAACATGATATTTGTGTTTATGCGATGCATACTAATTTTGATATTGCGAAAAATGGGATGAATGATTGTTTAGCTCAAACCATCGGTTTAGAAAATATTCAACCGTTAATTCCAACCAAACGTGAAGAATATTCTAAATTAGTCATCTATACACCAGCTACTCACAGTGATTCGATTCGTCAAGTGATGTCAGAAGCGGGTGTTGGGCAAATCGGAAATTATTCTCATTGTACCTTTGCGAGTACGGGAATTGGTTCATTTAAACCGCTTGATGGAAGTCAACCGTTTTTAGGAAATGTAAATGAAGTAGAATTGGTTGAAGAAGTAAAATTAGAAGGGGTTATTCCGACCGCTTTAGTTGGAAGCGCCATTGCAAAAATTAAATCGGTCCATCCATATGAGGAAATGGCGTATGATGTCTATGCCTTAAATGTGACGATGCCTGATGCTCAGTACGGACTTGGACGTATGGGACAAGTTCCGACCCCTTTAAAAGCTGTTGATTATATTAAACACGTCAAAAAGTCATTAAAGATTGAAAATGCACGTTTTGTCGGTTCACTAGATAAAACCATTAAAACAGTCGCTATCATTGGTGGTAGTGGGGCAAGTTATATCGGACCTGTCAAAGCGAAAAAAGTAGATTTATTTATTACAGGTGATGTTGGATTCCACGATGCTCAAGATGCACAGGATATGGGCTTAAATGTCTTAGATGTTGGTCACCATGCAGAGTATGTAATGAAAGAGCACGTTGCTGCTATTTTAAATGAGTTGTTTGGAGAGATTGCAACTGCATCCGTGATTAGTACGGAACCCTTCCAATTTGTTTAAAATGAATAAATCACATAAAATATTGTCTTTTTTAGGTTCAATGTATATAATAGAACTAAGAAAAAATAAAAAAACGTTGAATGAGGCATAGTAGTGAGGACTAGCTATTCAGGGAGAGAATATCGTAGACTGAAAGTATTCTTATAGAGATAGCTCATGAATTCACCTTATGAGTGGTGCTAATCACACCCGGGAACTCCCCGTTATCTGTTTTGAGTGGACAAGTCAATGATTTGTCAATGAAGGTGGTACCGCGTGTGAAACGTCCTTTTTTAAGGACGTTTTTTTATTTTTTAAAAATAAGTTTGGAGGAATCGTCATGCTAAATCGATTAAAAGAGTTACAAATCGAAGCAATTAATGAAGTATCAAATACGACAGATTTAAAAGAGTTAAATGATCTTCGTGTTAAATATCTTGGTAAAAAAGGTCCAATCCAAGAAGTAATGAAAAATATGAAAGATATGCAACCTGAAGAACGTAAAAGTGCAGGAGCTGTTTCAAATGAAGTAAAAAATGCAATCTCAGCAGCGATTGAAACAAAAAAAGAAGAGTTAGAGGCTTTAGCGATTCAACAAAAATTAGCAAATGAAACGATCGACGTGACATTACCAGGTCGTACAGTAAACATTGGAGTAACGCACCCATTACAGGCGGTGACAAATGAATTAGAATCATTATTTATTTCAATGGGATATACGGTAGAAGAAGGACCAGAAGTTGAATGGGATCATTATAACTTCGAACTTTTAAACTTACCTAAAGGTCATCCAGCTCGTGATATGCAAGATTCATTCTATATTACAGAAGAATCATTATTACGTACGCATACATCACCTGTTCAAGCACGCGTTTTAGAAGCAGCGAAAGGAAAAGGTCCAATTAAAATTATCTGTCCAGGTAAAGTATACCGTCGTGATGATGATGATGCGACTCACTCACATCAATTTACACAAATTGAAGGATTAGTAGTTGATACTGATGTAACAATGGCTGATTTAAAAGGAACATTACTTGAACTTGCACGTCAAATGTTTGGTCAAGATCGCGAAATCCGTTTACGCCCATCATTCTTCCCATTCACTGAACCATCAGTTGAAGTGGACGTAACATGCTCAAAATGTGGTGGATGTGGATGTAACATTTGTAAAGGTACAGGATGGATTGAAATTTTAGGAGCAGGTATGGTTCATCCAAACGTATTAGAAATGTCTGGATTTGACTCAAAAGTATATCAAGGATTTGCCTTTGGTATTGGAGCAGAACGTATTGCAATGCTTAAATACGGAATTGAAGATATCCGTAACTTCTATACAAATGATTTAAGATTTATCAATCAATTTAAATAAGACATTTTTAATAGGAATTGGAGGCTATAACATGTTAGTTTCAGTAAATTGGTTAAATCAATATGTCAATATTAGCGATATTGATCCAAAAGAATTAGCAGAGCGTATTACACGCACAGGAATCGAAGTAGAATCAGTAAATATCTTATCAGATGCAACAAATATTGTTATTGGTCATGTTTTAGAACGTGTTCAACATCCAAATGCCGATAAATTATCGGTTTGCCAAGTAGATGTTGGAGGAGAAGAAGGGGTTCTTCAAATCGTTTGTGGAGCGAAAAACGTAGCTGCGGGACAAAAAATTATTGTCGCTAAACCAGGAGCTGTTTTACCAGGAAACTTTAAAATTAAACGTTCTAAATTACGCGGTGAAGAATCAAACGGAATGTGCTGTTCATTAAAAGAATTAGGAATTGAGCAAAAATTAGTTCCAACAGCTTATGCTGAAGGAATCTTCGTTTGTGCGGATGATGCACCGGTTGGAATGGATGCATTAGAATATTTAAAATTCAATGATACGGTCATTGAATTAGGATTAACACCTAACCGTATGGATTGTTTATCTATGTATGGAGTGGCTTACGAAGTTGGAGCTATTTTATCACGTGAGGTTAAATTTGAAGAGGTTTCTGTTAACGAAGTAGCAGAAGCAGCTAAAGATTTAATCAAAGTAACATCTAACACAGAAAAATCACCAGCTTATTTAACACGCGTGGTGAAAAATGTTGAAATTAAGGAATCTCCACAATGGTTACAAGCGATGTTAATCGCAGCAGGGATGCGTCCGAAAAATAACGTAGTCGATGTCACAAACTTCGTCATGTTAGAAATGGGACAACCATTACATGCATTTGATTATGAGACGATTACGTCAAAAGAAATCGTTGTACGTGAAGCTGTTAATGGTGAAACAATTAAAACGTTAGACGGTCAAGATCGTGAATTGGTTGAAGGAGATATCATCATTACAGACGGAAAAACGCCAATTGCGATTGCCGGCGTAATGGGGGGAGAAAATACAGAGGTTACCGATGAAACAAAAACTGTTTTATTAGAATCTGCAATGTTTGATCGTCTTCAAGTTCGTAAAACAGCAACTCGCTTAGGATTACGTTCTGAAGCGTCAGCTCGTTTTGAAAAGGGAATTGATCCTCAACGTGTCGAGTTAGCGTTAAATCGTGCAGCTTCATTATTAGCTGAGCTTGCAAATGGTGAAGTTTGCCAAGGAATCGTGGCAGATGATCGATTTGAATTAACAGCGGTTGACATTGAGATTACAGCCGAAAAAATTAACTCAGTTTTAGGAACAAACATGTCAACGGATGAAGTGGCATCAATTTGGTCTCGTTTACAATTTACTTATGATTTAAATGGTGAAGTCTTCACAGTTCATGTGCCATCTCGACGCTTAGATATTACAATTGTTGAAGATTTAATTGAAGAAGCGGGGCGTATTTATGGATACGATAAAATCCCAACAACCCTCCCTTCAACAGATATTAAAGGTGGATATTCACCAATTCAATTAGTACGTAATCGTGCTCATGAAACGTTAAAAGCATGTGGGCTAACACAAGTGATTACGTATTCATTAACAAGTGAGGAAAAAGCGACTCAATTCTTATCATTACCAGCAGATGTAAAAGAAACCGTTAAGTTATCAATGCCAATGAGTGAAGAGCGTGCTTACTTACGTCAATCAACAATTCCAGGATTATTAGAAGTCGTTCGTTACAACAATGCTCGTACAATGGCTAATGTTGCAATTTATGAAATTGGTAAAGTATACGGACAAACTGAAGGGGATTACGTAGAAGAAACGAAAATTTCAGGTGCGGTAACGGGACAATTAATCCAAAATAAATGGCAAGGAAAAGTTGAAAATGTTGACTTCTTTGTAGCTAAAGGATATGTTGAGACATTATTAACTGAAATGGGTCATTTAAATGTTACTTATCGTCCAGTTGATGCAACGGAATATAAAGACTTCCATCCAGGACGTAGTGCGGTTGTGTTAGTAAATGATGTAACAGTTGGAGTAGTCGGTCAAGTTCACCCTGCCTTACAACAAGAATTAGATTTAAATGAAACATATGTTTTTGAATTATCATTAGATGCTTTATACGGATTAGAAACATCAAAACCTGGATATGAAATCATCGCTAAACATCCAGGGATGACTCGTGATATTGCCTTAGTGGTAAATCGTGAAGTGTTAGCTGACGACCTAGTTCAAACGATTAAAAAGGCTGCTAATAAATTATTACAAACAGTTGAAGTGTTCGATATTTATGAAGGTAAGGGAGTAGAAGAAGGTAAGAAATCTGTTGCGATTTCACTTTACTACTTAGATCGTGAAAAAACATTAACAGACGAAGATTTACAACCAACACATCAAAAAGTATTAGATGCTTTAACAGCAGAACATGATGCTGTGTTACGCGGATAATTATCAAAACCTAAAAAGGAACAAGTTTCGACTTGTTTCTTTTTATTTTGATGAGAATATTAGTGAAAAGTTTTCAAAAAACAGAAAAGTTGGTTATAATAGAAATAGTAATGACAGATGAGGTGAAAACATGACAAATCAAAATCTAAAACAGCTTAGAGATCGTATAGATGAAATTAATTTACAAATGCTTGAGTTATTAAACGAACGTACTGCTATTGTAGAATTAGTAGGACGCGAAAAAGATAAACAAGGATTAAAAAAATATGATCCCATTCGTGAACATCAAATTTTAGAAAGTTTAAAAGCTAAAAATAATGGACCGATGACGGATGAAATGATGGTTCATATTTTTAAAGAAATCTTTAAGTTGAGTGTGAAGTTACAAGAAGATAATAGTCAAAAAGGATTATTAGTATCTCGAAAAAATAAAGCTCATGATACGGTGATTGATGTTCAAGGTGACTTGGTCGGAGGTGATGTTCAAACTCTGATTTTTGGTCCATGTAGCGTTGAATCAAAAGAACAAATGGAGCTCGTGGCTAAGAATTTAGCAGACAAAGGTTTAAAATACATCCGTGGAGGTGCATTTAAGCCACGTACATCGCCATATGATTTCCAAGGTTTAGGAGTCGAAGGGTTGAAAATTATGTCGGAAACAGCAAAAAAATATGGGTTACGCGTGGTTAGTGAAATCATGGATGCAAAAGATTTAGAAGAAGCTTTACCCTATTTAGATGTGGTTCAAATTGGAGCACGTAATATGCAAAACTTCTCGTTATTAAAGGCAGTTGGGCAAATCGATAAACCTGTGCTATTAAAACGAGGCTTAAGTGCAACGATTGAAGAGTTCATTAATGCTGCTGAATATATTACAATGCATGGAAATCCAAATGTTATGTTATGTGAACGTGGAATTCGTACTTACGAAAAAGCAACTCGTAATACATTAGATATTTCTGCAGTTCCAATTTTAAAACAAGAAACACATTTACCAGTATTTGTTGATATTACTCATTCAACAGGGCGTAAGGATATTTTATTACCGATTGCCAAAGCGGCACTTGCGGTAGGAGCAGATGGAATCATGGCAGAGGTTCATCCGAATCCATGCGTTGCTTTATCGGATGCTGCGCAACAAATGAGTTTGGAAGAATTTGATGATTTTTATAAAAATCTTTCAAAATAGAATATGAAAACCCATTCCTGCCTATAATAGAATAAGTTTTCAAAAAGCAAACGGTTTATTTATGAAAATTTTCATTATATTATTGCGAAATAGTTTTATTTTCGCTAAAATTGTCTATGTATCGAAATATAAAGGGCATGTTAACGCTTGCAAACGAAAAGTGTGTAAGGTAAAATGATAAATAGGTACAGGAAAAATTTACATTTAGGAGTGATGTTATGTCAAAAGTAACGATTTACGATGTGGCACGTGTTGCGGATGTTTCACTAGCAACAGTATCTCGCGTTTTAAATAACCCAGAAAAAGTAAAGCCAAAAACTCGTGAACGTGTTTTAGCTGCAATCAATGAATTAGGATACCGTCCAAATGCGATTGCACGTGGACTTGCAAGTCGTCGTTCAACAAACGTTGGATTAATTGTTCCAACATGTTCTCGTGCATCAGTATCAGAAATGATTGATGGAGTGGCTGATATCGCAGATAAATATCGTTATTCAGTGTTCTTAAATGTAACACATAATGAATTAGATATTGCAGCAAATGTTTGGCAGAACATGATTGCTTCTCAAGTAGACGGTGTTTTAATGATGGCCGATCGTTTAAGTGATGAGGAAATTACACGTTTAGCAAATGATACAGTGCCAACGGTTTTATTATCAGTTAAAGATTTAGATGAGCGTATCCCAGCCGTTTTAATTAATTATGAATTAGCGGCTTATGAAGCAACTAAAAAATTAATTGAGAATGGAAATAAAGATATTGCCTTTATTACGTCAAGTTCATATTATGCAATGAATGATTTAAAAGAACAAGGATATCGTCGTGCCTTAGCTGAAGCGGGACTTGAACCACGTATCTTAGGTTTATACAATAAATTTGAAAACTCATTAGAGTCATTCAAAGAATTCTTTGCCAATAACCAAGCACCTGATGCAGCCTTAGCTGTTCGTGACTCTGTTGCTGTTATGTTTATGAATGCAGCCATTGAACATGGAATTAGTGTGCCAGATGAGTTAGAAATTATCGGATTCCAAAATACAAAATATGCAATTATGTCACGTCCTCAATTAAGTACAATCAATATCCCAACATACGATATTGGGGCAGTTGCGATGCGTTTATTAACGAAGTTAATGAAAGAGGAAGAAGTAACAGAAACACAAATCACGTTACCTCACTCATTTGTATGGCGTAATACAACAAAATAAGGTTGACAATGCTCGACTGCTTTTGTTATAATCCAGTCAAAAGATAAATAATAATGCAATGAAAAGATCACAGTAGAAATCATTGAAATGCAGTATCAGAGACTTAGTGGACGGTGAGAACTAAGGCAATAATGAAATCGAATTACAATCTTGGAGCATGTTCAAATGAACCGGAAACAATCCGTTATCAAATCAAGTGGTTAAATCAAAACCTTTTTGATCTAACAAGTTGGGTGGTACCGCGACTATAATCGTCCCTTCATTCTACAATACGTAGAGTGGAGGGATTTTTAGTTGGACTAGTAATCTTCGATTACTTAGTCAAACTTATCCTGAGTGTTTGGAATATCTTGCGAAGATTAGATATTCCCACGAAGGGCTGTTAGTTGTCCTCAGCTAGTCGCGTTAGCGACTTAGCTGAACTATACACCGCCTCGGGCGTGTGTTATCCGTATATTCTAGGCGAGGTGTAGCTGAGCCCTACTACTAGGAATGAATCATTTTTAGGATAAGAGCTTAGTACAACTTGTCCTGAGGGTTTTCGATCCATTTATTTGATTGCTTGAAGCATTGTAAGGCTGCTGATTAAGTTATATCTTTCAAAATATTGTTGAAGAGGTGAATGAAATGAAAAATGAATTCTTAAAAGACCTACAATGGCGTGGGTTAATTAATGATTGTACGGATTTTGATGCTTTAGATGAGTTAGTTGAGAAAGGGAATATCACGTTATACTGTGGTTTTGACCCAACAGCAGATAGTTTACATATTGGACATTTATTAATGATTTTAATTTTAAAACGATTCCAATTAGCAGGGCATAAACCATTAGCTCTTGTAGGAGGAGCAACAGGATTAATCGGGGATCCATCAGGTCGTTCGGTTGAACGTCCAGATAGTAATTTAGAAACAGTTGAAAAATGGTCTAACAGTATTAAAGGACAATTATCTCAATTCTTAGATTTCAATGAGACTGAAGCAAATGGTGCTGAAATCGTAAATAATTATGATTGGACTTCAAATGTTAATATGCTTGATTTCTTACGTGATGTTGGGAAATACTTTAATGTTAACTATATTTTAGCGAAAGACCTTGTATGTTCACGTTTAGATAAAGGGATGACATTCACTGAATTCTCTTATACGATTTTACAAGGAATGGATTTCAAACATTTATATGAAACCAAAAAATGTGTGTTACAAATTGGTGGATCGGATCAATGGGGGAATATTACCTCTGGACTTGAGTTAATTCGTAAACAATTAGGACATGAAGAAAAAGCAGTTGGATTAACAATGCCATTAGTAACAAAAGCGGATGGAACAAAGTTTGGAAAAACAGCAGGTGGAGCTGTTTGGTTAGATCGTAAGAAAACATCTCCATATGAGTTATACCAATTCTTAATCAACACAGCTGACGAAGATGTTGTCAAATTCTTAAAATACTTCACATTCTTAACAAAAGAAGAAATTGAAGCAGTAGAAGCAGAATTTAAAGAAGCACCACATTTACGTCATGGACAAAAAGTATTAGCACGTGAAGTGGTAACTTTAGTTCATGGTGTTGAAGCTTACGAACAAGCCTTAAAAATTACAGAAGCCTTATTCAGTGGAAACCTTGCAGGATTAACTGCTGAAGAAATCGAAGTTGGATTCAAAGATGTTCCATCAGTTGAATTAGCTGAAGATCTTAACTTAGTGGATGCCTTAGTGTTTGCTAAAGCGGCTAGCTCAAAACGTGAATCACGTGAATTCATCAATAATAATTCAATCTTAATTAACGGAGAAAAAGTTAATAATTTAGAATTTATTGTATCAAAAGAAAATGCAATTGGTGGTAAGTTTACAGTCATCCGCCGTGGTAAGAAGAAATATTTCTTAATTAAACACGTTTAGTCAAAAAAAAGAAATCGTGAGAAAAGTTTAATTTTTTCACGATTTCTTTTTTTATGAATTAACTTACCTTTGATTGTTGAAAGGCTTTAGGAGAAATTCCGCATTGTTTTTTGAAGAGACGACTAAATTGACCCACATCTTGAATTCCAACAAGTAAGGCAACCTCGCCTACTTTATAGTTCATTCGTAAATAGAGCTTGGCGAGATTAATCTTACGAGTATTAATATATTCTTTTGGCGTTTTGTGGACATATTTATTGAAGAGATAATGTAAATTTCGATGGGACATATAAGAAGCATTAGCTAAATCTTGAATGGTAATGGGTTTATTTAAATTACTTTTGATAAACATGAGCAATTGATTAAATTCACTTGGATAGCGATTCGCATCGAGAGGATGGCTATTTTGACTGGAACATAATAAAGATAAACCCTCGAAGGCCATTGTTTTCATCATATTGTAAATGCCATAATTATTTAGCGTATTAGGCCCGATGTGGTTCATTAAAAAATCGATATAAGAAAACATGTTATCACAATGATGAACAACTATTTCATGCTGCTGAGTAAAAGAATGAAGAATTTTTTCTTCAATAGAGGGAAAATGAGTAGGTGAAATAGCATGAATGTAATCAAGGGTAATCACAAAAAAGATTAAATAAAGCTCAGATGAATAAGTTCCATTAATGGAAGCTTTGAGCCTAATCTCATGTTCAATAAGAGGGTTACAGATAAAAATATCGCCTTTATTTAAATTATAAAGTTTGTCACCATGAAGATATTCTCCTGTTCCTTCAATCACAAAACAAAGTTCGTAGTAATCGTGACGGTGTACCTTATTAGTTGGAGAGATCTGATCAAATTTACATAGACTATCTGGTTTAATGGTTATCACAAAGCGACCGAATTTTTCCTGAATTAAAATATCTGATACTAAATTAAAGATATAAAATTTATCAATTCCCATAATAGCTCCTTGCACAATAGGTCAAATTTTTATTCGTTCTGGATTATTTGATATTTACCATAGTTTATTATAATAAGATTATATTCGAGATAGCGCTTAATGAAAAGAGAGAGTGTTAGAGGGATTTATAATATTAAAAAAATGTATCTATCAAAGAGGCTAAGGAGCGAACTGATATGTCAAAAATAAAATTAACGAAAAAATGGGAAGTTTTATTAATTCATCATACACACACTGATATTGGATATACGCAAAGTCAAGAAGTGATTGAGTTTTATCATGTGAACTTTATTAAACAGGTCATTGAGATTTTAGAGGGATTAAGAGTTCAGGGAAAAGAGAAAGATTTTAAATGGGTATGTGAGGCCTTTTGGGGTGTTGAAACTTTTTTAAGAAGAGTTGATGAATCATGGAGAAAGCGTTTTGAAACATGTGTGAAAAATGGTGGAATTGAACTGACGGGAAGCTATTTAAATATGACAGAATTAATTGATGACCAGGTATTAAAGAATCAAATCAAAAAATCTGTTGATTATGGAAAGAGCATTGAAAAAGAGGTTAGATGTGCCATGACAGCCGATATTAACGGTTATTCTTGGGGATTTGTTGATGCACTAGCTGAGAATGGAATTGAAAATTTATTATCCTGTGTTCATACTCATCATGGAATGTATCCTTTATTTAGGAAGTTAATGCCTTTTTATTGGGAGTCCGAAAAGGGGAATAAAGTGTTAGTCTGGAATGGGGAGCATTATCACTTTGGGAATGAGTTTGGGATTGTAAAAACAGCAACAGGATCATATGTTCATAAGGATGAACTTCGAGATTCTTTTACGCAAGATAAATTAAAAGAATATGGGCATAAACGTATGTATCGATACCTTAAATCATTAGAGGATCAAGCTTATGAATATAACTTTGTTCCGATTACCGTTCATGGACTCCCAACGGATAATAGTTCAGCTAATCTTGAGGTATTGGAATTTGTACAGTGGTGGAATGAGAATTTTTCGCATGAAGTTATAATTAAGATGTCGACGCTTGAGGAATTATTTGATCGTGTCAGGGCGAGTGAGGTTGAAATCCAAACGTATAGAGGGGATTGGCCAGATTGGTGGGCGTTTGGTGTAGGAAGTACACCAAACGCGGTAAAAGTCTATAAAGAAGCACAACGTTTATTACAAATGACAAAGATGATAGATGAAAATCTGTGTGACAACAAGTTAGTTAATGAATGTGAAGAAATGTTAATGTTGTATGCGGAACATACATGGGGACATTCTGCTTCGATTACAAATCCTTGGAATTCACTGGTTAACCTAATGGATTACAAAAAATCATCGTATGCTGCACGTGCGCATGAATTAGCGATTAGAAATTATTTAAATGTTCTGGAGGCAAGAGGGATGACGAGTTTAAAACCAAATCGAGAGCCAAAGTTTAAAGTGATAAATCCTCATTCGCGAACAGTCACCGAGTGTGTAAAATTATTTTTAGATTACTGGGAAACTTCAAATTTGATTAATGTCGTCGTTGATGATTTAGGAAATGAATATGCCACTCAAATTGAACGTCAGCCAAGAGGAGAGGCAATCCATTTTATTGCCACATTAGAAGCGAATGAAGAACGAACCTTTTGGGTGGAAAGACGAGAGCATCCAGTGCATTATATCAAAATTAAGAATGAATCAGCCTGTGTCCAAGGGTATGATGATATATTTTTATACGAGGATAAAAGAGCTGTTATTAAGTATGATCAGACCTATGAGAATGGGCATGTAAGAATTTCGTGGAACAAACAACATGGAATTATAAGTTGGTATGATAAAGTAAATCAGGTGGAATTGCTAGATCCCTCATCTGAAACAGGTGCATTTATGCCTATTTATGAATGTTCAAAAGCTTACTCTCAAACGACATCGGATCAATATAGCGTGCGTTCAAGACTCGGGCGGAATATGCGTGGAGCAAATCATGAGGTATATTATGCACACATTAAACAGATTACGATCAATGAAATAGGAGAGATTTATGGAAAGATTCAACTGGATTTAGAATTAGAGGGAACAACACTCGCAAAGGTCGAGCTTAAAATTTATCATGATATTTGTAAAGTTGAGGTTCAAGTTATTCTAAACAAGATGAGTGTTTGGGATCCTGAAAGTCTCTACGTTGCGCTACCTTTTGCTTATAATCAGCAAAAAATGGACTTATTTGCAGAGAAAACAGGATGTACTGTTCAATTGAAGAAAGATCAATTATTGGGAACAAATTGTGATTATTACTTGGTTCAAGAAGGGGTTGGATTAAAAAAAGGCAGTTATGGAATGAGCATCGCCATGCCGGACACCCCATTAATTTATACGTCCCCCTTAAGATATGAAAATGCAAAAAAATTATATCATCCTAAGTATACGAAGGCGACTGACTATGAACTTTACTCATGGCTGATGAATAATCTTTGGGAAACAAATTTCAAAGTATCATTAGCTGGATTTATTGAATTGAACTATGCGGTGAGCTGGTCAAATCAGATTGAAAGTAAGCAAGATTTAACAAGAAGAAATCATGAAATGAATATGGGATTCCTCAATTATCGAATCGACTAAAATATATAAGTAGCGTTAAGTTTTTCATAGCGTAAAAATCTTTAACGAATCACCCTAACAGTGGAGGATTTCTCTCTTTGAGAGGTTAGGTTCTCCCTATAAAGGGTCGTCATACCGACTCAAATCCATCTATCGTGAAAGATTCATTAGAAAGAATCCGTTTGATTAAACGGATTTTTTTATGTGATGATTTCGTTTAGTGTCAGAAGAAAAAAATAAATACAGCCACCATTGCCGTTAAGACTAGTATCAATTGAGAAAGAAAAGGACAATAAAAACTTTTTTATCTGTCAGTAGGTTCATAATAAGATAACAAAAAAAGACACCATGAGGTGCCTTAAAAAATTTTATAGTAAAATCCCGATTAAAACAACGGCGATCATAATTTGGGCAATTCCGATTAATAAACAGTAAATCCCGCTTTTGACGCCTGCTTTCATTAAATCTTTGAATTTAACACTCATTCCGATTCCGGCCAATGCAAAGATTTCTAAATAGTTACTAATTTGTTTAAATCCATGTGATATATTTTCATTAATGATTCCAACACTGAATAAGAAACACATGATAAAGAATCCAATGACATACCATGGAATTTTAATTTTTGCTTTTGGTTGTTGATGATGTAATTCTGCTTCATGGTTTTCTTCATCTTTTTTCAGTTTAGCAAATGATAAAATAACAAATACTAAGAAAATAATTCGGACAATTTTAAAGATGGTCGCGTATTGTAACACATCATGGTTAACCATTGAACCACTTCCAACAACTTGGCCAACTGATTGCAAGGTTCCTCCGATTAAAGCTGATGATTTAATGGTTTCATTTCCATAAAGAATAGAGGTTAAAAAGGGTAAAATCATCATTAAGATGGTTCCAGTTAAGTTAACTAATGTAATCGTAATAGATTTATCCACGTCGTTTGCCTTTATAACAGGTGCGGTCGCTCCAATAGCTGAAGATCCGCAGACAGCGTTACCTGCTGCCATTAATAAGCGGAAATCTTCTGAGAATCCAAGTTTTTTTCCAACAAGGATACAAAAAATAATGGTTAAAATCATTTGTAGTACGATGAAACTAACACCTGAAACACCTAATTGTAAAATAACCTTATAGCTTAAAGTTCCGCCTAATAAAACAATAGAGTAAGAAAGTAAGTTAGATTCTGAAAAACGAACCCCTTTATAGAAGCTTTTATGTGTTAAAACTGTATTCCCAAGTAATAGGCCGAGTAAAATCGCAATCGTCGCACCTCCGAGTGCTGGAACAAAGGTTCCAACGTATTTGGAAATTAACCCGATTATAATGCAGACAATAAGACCAGGTAATAGCTCTTTAACGTTTACAAACTTTTGTTGCATAAAGTTTCGAGTTTTCATTTAAAACGCTCCTTCATCTAAGTTCTACGTTATTAGTATATAACAGGTCTTATTATAAGTAAAATTAATTGTTATAATGCTAACAATAAGTAAAAATAATAATAGAGGTGTCAAATATGATTGATGAATTAAGATCATTTATTCAGGTAGTCGAAAATCAGAACTTTACAAAGGCGGCAAAGAAGTTAAAACTATCACAACCGGCAGTTAGTTTGCATATTTTAGGACTTGAAAAACAACTTGATACCAAACTTATTTTGCGATCTAATAAAGAAAAAAACTTTTTATTAACATCAGATGGGGAAATTTTATTTAAACGTGCAAAAGAAATTGTTCATCAGTATGATGATATGATTAATGAAATTAAATCACACGCAATGGAAGTTAAAGGAACCCTAAAAATTGGAGCTAGTTTGACGATTGGAGAGTATCTGCTACCTTCTATTCTTGGAGAGTTATCTAGGTTATATCCTGCCCTCAGTTTTGAAGTTACCATTGAAAATAGTCAGTCTATTTTAAATAAAGTGAATCAATTAGAGCTTGAGATTGGGTTAGTTGAAACTGAGATAGAAAGTGATCAATTGAATCGAGTCCCATTTTATCGGGATGTGCTACAAGTAGCCTACACGAGTAGTTTAGTTCCTCCAAACAATCCAGAACACTATCATCAGTTTTTTAATGAGCAAGTATGGTTATTACGAGAGTCAGGATCAGGGACGAGAGAGAGAACTGATTTCTTTTTAGAGAATTATGGAATTACACCGTATCGTCGAATTATTCTGGGGAGTAACTATATTATTAAAGAAACGCTCAGACAGCAACCCTCAGTTACCTTTACTTCAACGTTAATGAAGAAACAAAAGTTTGAGGGAATTGAGTATTTAGAAGATGAGGGATATCAATTATCACGATTATTTTATTACGTGACAAAAGATGGCGTTGTTTTGAGTAAACGCGTTCAAATTTTTATGGCTTTATTACAGGAATTATATGAGCCAGTAAAATAAAAAAAAGACTTCGGAAAATCCGAAGTCTTTTTTAATGAGCCATTAAAGATTAACGGCTGTAGAACTCTACGATTAAGTTTTCGTGGATGTCAGCGAATACTTCTGAACGTTCTGGTAAACGTACATAAGTTCCTGTCATTGTAGCTTCATCGAAAGTTACGAAGTCTGGACGGTGGATAGTAGCCTCTAAAGACGCTTTAACTACAGCTAAGTTAGCTGATTTTTCACGTAAAGAGATTGTTTGTCCTGGTTTTACTGAGTAAGAAGGAATATCAACGCGTTTTCCATCTACAGTAATGTGTCCGTGGTTTACTAATTGACGAGCTTGACGACGAGTCGCAGCTAATCCTAAACGATAAACTAAGTTATCTAAACGAGATTCTAACATGTATAAGAAGTTCTCACCATGTTTACCTGCTAATTTACCAGCTTTATCGTATGTACGACGGAATTGACGCTCAGTCATTCCATAAGCATGACGTAATTTTTGTTTCTCTTGTAATTGTAATCCGTATTCAGAGATTTTTTTACGAGATTGTCCGTGTTGCCCAGGTGCATAAGGGCGTTTTTGTAATTCTTTTCCGTTTTCTAAGATAGAGTATCCTAAACGACGAGAAATTTTCCAGCTTGGTCCAGTATAACGAGCCATGCTAATACCTCCTTTAATTTGTAAGAAATTTGATTTTGCATATCAAAAAAGGAGAAAATTTATCTTTACCTATAAGATAGATTAAAATCTCATATCCTCGCCTTTGCAGCCAAAAGGTTATACGATATGCCATCAGCCAAGCCAAGCTTTACTGAGGTTTAATCTAAACGTTATAGTCTGATAAACAGCTGCCTTTAATATACGCACTCAAGTATAATATCAACTTTCATTTGTATTGTCAACAAAAAATCCCTATCTCATACATTTACCATTTAATCTCTACAAAAAAAGGTTTAAATAAGTGATTCAACCAAAATTTGAACGAATTTTTCTAAGTAATGTTGATCGGTTTTTGAAAATCGATTCAAAAGCGGACTATCAATATCAAGGACCCCCATTAATTCGTTATCTTTAATAATCGGAACGACAATTTCAGAGTTGGTTGCACTATCACAAGCAATATGGCCAACAAATTCATGAACATTTTGAACTAATGCAGTTTGCTTTGTTGTTGCAACATAACCACAAACTCCCTTATCAAATGGAATACGAATGCAGGCTGGTAGTCCTTGAAAGGGTCCTAGTACGAGTTGGTTGTTTTTTACGAGATAGAATCCGACCCAGTTAATTTCCTCTAAAAATACATTTAGTAAGGCAGATGCATTAGAGAGGTTTGCAATTAAATCCGATTCTCCTGCAATTAAAGCTTTTAATTGTGCTAAAACGAGTTCGTAATTTTCTTCTAAAGTTCCAGTGTAAGCTTCTTTTTGAAACATCTTAAATTCCCCCTGAGATTTAATCTATAAGTTGGAGAAAATTATAACAAAAAATATAAGAAAAACATAGAAAGAATAGGATTTTTTGATTAAATTATGATATTATTGTAAGATAAAAAATAATTATTAATAATCGTGATGGAGGATACTATGGGAGATTTTAAGTTAATACTCTTGATTGTAATGGTCATTGTTCTCGTGACTGTATTATTATATTCAATCATTATTGTCTCAAAGAAGAAACAGTATTATACGAAAATCGATGAGCTTGATTATTTCAAACATGAGATATCTAATAAGACGGTACCGTTTGAGTTAGCAAAGTTACGCAGTACAAAAAAGAGTGAACGCATTGTAAAAATGGTGCAACAATGGGAACAACGTTGGGGGAAATTAGAAGCACAATTTATTACTGTCACGGAACAAATTATTTATGCGGAAGAGTTGGTGTCACAACGTAGCTTTTCAGAGGTTGATGAATTATTAGAGGAGACACATCAACAATTAGAGGAGCTCAATCAAGAGGTTGAGGGTTTATTAAATGAAATTAAGGAGTTAAAAAAATCAGAAGAACGTAGTCGTTCAAACGTCTTAGGGTTAAAAGAACACTTTGAACAGTTAAAGATTCAATATGAGGGGGAAATTGATCAATTTAGTGAATTTAAAGAAGAAATTAAACAGTTATTTAAAGACATTGAAAGTTTATTTTTTAAATTTAATGAATGTATGGAAGATTGTAATTATGATGTAGCAGATGAAACCATTGCGACGATTAAAATAGAGATGGAAAAAGTAACGATTATTTTTGATCGTGTACCGATTTATTTAACGAGTATTAAAACTGAGATTCGACCTTTATTAAAAGATGTTTTAAAAAGCTATGAAAACTTAACACAGTCAGGTGTCTATTTAAAACATTTAGAAATTGAAGAAACAATATCGATTTATAAAGAACAGTTATCACAAATGACGGATTTAATTAAACAGTTTGAATTTGAGCAAATCGAAACACGCTTGATGGAAATGAGTCAAGATGCGAAACAAATGATTACATTCATGAAAAAGGAATTAGAGATTCAAGATTCTTTAACGGGTGGATTAAAAGAAGTTAAAGAGTCCATTTCAAAAATGAATAAACAGGCCGATCATTTAAGTCAACGTTATGATAATATCAAATCAAATTATACATTACCTGAAGAAGATGAAGATAACTTTAATTTCATTTTAAATGAGGTTAAAATTATCACGAATAAATATGAATTTTTAGAAAAAAATGCGCAACAAAAACAAACGGCCAATTCAATTCTTTGTCGTGAGTTAGATGAGATTTTAAATCAAATGGATGAGATTGAACAACAGTTAAACATATTTGAACATGAAATTGAAAACTTATATGCGGGGGAAAAAGAGGCTCGTCAACGTGCGCTTAAGTTATTAAAAGCCTTTAATGATTTAAAAGGATACTATCAACAAGTGAAGTTACCAGTTAAGAATGACGAGATAAAACAAATGATGGGCTCAGCGAATCAAATGATGATGTCATTATTTGAGACGATTGGGCAAATGCCAATTAATATTACGGCGATTGAGGAGCAATTAAAAACCGCTGAGGATATGATTCAAATGCTCAGTTTTAAAGTTGAAAAAGAGGTTCAGCAATTAAAATTAGCAGAGCGTTTAATGGTTTATGGACATCGTTATATTGGCCGTGAAGGCATGTACGTGGTCGATTTAACGATTGCAGAAGATCAATTCAGACAAGGAAATTATGAAACAGTGATTCATAACATGAAAGATTTAATTAAAACATTAGAAGGTTCAGCGTTTGATTTTACATTTGATCAGTTTAAACAAGAATTAGATTGTTATTTATTATAGAAAGTAAATGGGGAGACTATCTATACAAGGAGGATAACTTTGATAGATAGTCTTTTTTATTTGAAACGATTGAAGTAGTGAAATGGAAATAATTCAGTCTAAGTGGGAGATAATAACGATAAAGAGAGATTTTTTCCGTAAGACAACATATGTTAGTAGTGGAGGAAATTAATTTTTTTCTCGCAAAGCTCCTTATTTCCTCATATTTTATAATGTAAACAAATCATAGAATGACCATTTTATTTATCATAGACGTTTACGAAAATCGTCATTTGTGATTCTATCATAAATGTGGTATAATGTCGAAACGTGAAATACACTAATTTATAGTGAGATTAGTAGTAAGAATGGACGTTTAAAATGGGCGTGAGATGTTTATGTCGGAAGGAGAATGACCATGATTTATTTAGATAATAGCGCGACCACTTCAGTTGATCCAGAAGTGTTGACAGCTTTTACAAAAGTTAATCAGAACTTCTGGGGAAACCCAAGCTCACTTCATGCCTTTGGAGCTCGTGCTGAACAACTATTAATTCAAGCAGAAAAACAAACCTTATCTTTATTGAATGCTAAGCAACATAAAGTGATTTTTACATCTGGTGCAACAGAAAGTAATAATTTAGCCATTCGTGGTGTCTGTCATGCCTATAAAAATCGTGGTTGTCATATCATTACAACCCCAGTGGAGCATGCCTCAGTTTATGAAACAGCCGAAGACCTGGAACAAGAAGGTTTTCGCGTAACTTTCATTGATGTAAAAAAATCTAAAACAGAAATTTTAAAACAAATTGAAGAAGCAATTTGTGAAGATACGATTTTAATTTCTTGTATGCATGTTAACAATGAAATGGGAATGATTTTCCCAATTTATGAAATTGGACAATTAATTAAAAAATATCCAAAAATAAAATTTCATGTTGATGCTGTTCAAAGTGTAGGGAAAATTCCTGTTGATATGGATAAAATGAATATTGATTTATTATCATTATCTGCTCATAAGTTTCATGGCTTAAAAGGGTGTGGAGCTCTCGTAATGAATCAATATTTAAAACTTGTTCCTGAAATTACAGGTGGTCATCAAATGTATGGCCTTCGTTCAGGAACGATTAATGTAGCAGGGGCAGTAGCTTTAGCCAAAGCTTTGCGATTAGCGATTGAGCCTTTAAATGCAAATTATAATCATGTTAAATCATTATATGACTATACAGTAAAAGAATTAAAAGCGATGGACGGAGTAACGGTAAATGACTGCTATCCTGAATTAACACCATACATTATTAATTTTGCTGTTGAGAATATTAAAGGGGAAACATTAGTTCATGCTTTAGAGGAACATGATGTTTATATCTCTGCTAAATCAGCTTGTTCGTCAAAGTCTGCTCAAGCATCAAGAATTTTACTAGCACTTGGAGTTAGTGAAGAGGTGGCTTTAGATAGCGTACGATTAAGCTTTGCTAATACGTCAACACTTGAAGAAGCGACACAATTCATAAATGCACTAAAACTTGTCGTTGTACAAATGAGGAAGGAAATGATGAAATGATTTATGACCGTATATTAGTTCGCTATGGTGAATTATCAATTAAAGGAAAGAATCGTAAGTATTTTAAAAATGCCTTACACCGTATTATCCGTCGTAAATGTCGTTCGTTAGAAAACATTACGTATGAAATCACACGTGATCGTTTCTATATTATTTTAAATGGAACGGCGCCAGAATTAGTGACAGAGCAATTAGATAAAGTATTTGGATTACAGTCATATAGCTTATGTGCTCGTTGTGAAAATGATATTGATGCTATGAAAGCATTAGCTTTAGAGATTATTAAAGAAATGCCACAAGTTCCTACAACATTTAAAGTCGAAACAAAGCGCGCTCAAAAACAATTTCCAATGACTTCAGGTGAAATTTCACGTGGAGTGGGAGCTCACTTATTAATTAATACTGAACATTTATCGGTAGATGTTCATCATCCAGATGTGACAGTATTTGTTGAGGTTCGTCGTGAAGGAACATTCATCATGGCAGAACATATTAAAGGATTAGGTGGATTCCCTGTTGGAATTAGTGGGAAAGGTCTTTTAATGATTTCTGGTGGAATTGATAGCCCAGTAGCGGGATATTTAATGCAAAAACGTGGAGTTGAAATTGAAGCGATTCACTTTGCATCACCACCGTATACATCAGTTCGATCAAAACAAAAAGTATTAGACTTAATGGAGAAAAATGCACATTATGCGCCAGTAGATGAAATTAACGTACACGTTGTTCCGTTTACTGAATTACAAACAGCTATTTATGAAAACATTCCAAATAGCTATACCATGACAGTTATGCGTCGTATGATGTATCGTATTGCTGAAGGAATCGCTAAAAAACGTGAAATTTTAGTTTTAGCAAATGGAGAAAGCTTAGGACAAGTTGCTTCACAAACTTTAGCAAGTATGTATGCCATCAATGCGGTTACGAATATGCCAATTATTCGTCCAGTTGCGACACTTGATAAAAATGAAATTATTGAGATTGCGAAACACATCGATACTTATGATATTTCAATTCGTCCATATGAGGACTGCTGTACGGTCTTTGTTCCGGAACATCCTGCAACAAACCCTTCATTAGAAAAATGTATTGAGTTTGAACAAAACTTTGATTTCGAATCATTAGTGCAAAAATGTATTGATGAAACAGAAATTATCACAGTACGTGCCGGAGAAATGATTGAGTTAGAAGATAATGCCGTTTGTGCATTAAATGATTTATTCTAAAAAAAAAGCTAAAAGAAGAAATTCTTTTAGC
>NZ_AEXQ01000088.1:0-4655 GCF_000191865.1 Turicibacter sp. HGF1 | reverse complement strand
GAAGACTATAATGAAGTAGGGATTAGTAATATTTGCTTTATTAAAATGTGTTGAATATAAAAATAGAGAATAGTATTAAATAGAATTTTAGCTATAAAAAAGACGAGAAAATTATTATATTTTCTCGTCTTTTAAAAATTAATTTTATTATTTAGACGGTGTCTTTCCTAGATGACGTCTTTTTCAAATATACTAATCCAGTTAATGAAGTAATTGCCATTCCAATCATAAGATATAGATTACTATCATCACCTGTCTGAGGGATATCTGTTTCATTACCTGGATTATTTTCTGTATCATGTTGTTTTTCTGTAATGATAAGATTTCCTTGCTCATCTAATTGATATTCATAGTTTTCTGATACGATTAAATTATTTAAGTCTGTTCCTTTAATAGATTCATCAAGCTTAATTGTTTTAAAGTTTAATTGAGATGATTGATCAACTTCAATTTTTCCTTCACTTTTAAACAAGATATCATCTCCGAGTGAATTACTAAGATTAAGTGCTGAGTTATTTTTAACCTTAATATTTGTTCCATCTACTGTTAATGCGCGTCCTATTGATCCAGTGATTGTAATTTCAGAATTATCTACTGCAAGATTTAATCCTCCAGTACTACTATTGATACCATTAGCTAATCCCTTCATATTTACTGTAGAGTTTTTTATATTGATTGTTCCATCGACAAATCCACGTGCAGCATTTTCAAAGTTTAAAGTAGAATCAGTTATATTGATTTTTCCAGCTTGTCCATCACTAGATTTGATAACTCCTCCAGATAAACTTTTTTCATTCTTCGCATTTAAAACAGAATTGTTTTCTATATTTAAGGTACTATTATTGTATACATAAATTAAAGCATAGGGTGACTTATAGTTATTTGCTTGTAAATTAACTGCATCTAGAGTTAGTGTTGCACTACTTCCATAGTTTCCTACTCCTAAGATAGTGTCCGCATTACCTTTAATTCCATCTAGATTGATTGTTCCATTTTTAAAGGTAACGTTAGCGTTATTTGTGAAAAGATTTGTGTCTTTTGTCAACGTTAACGTATGCCCATTTAAATCAATGACATAATTCTTTGCATCAATTTTTAATGAGTCAGAAAGTGTAACATTTCCACTTAACTTAATAACCCCGTTTTCATTACTTCCTGATAAAAATTGTGAACTAGTTAAGTTTCCTTCTACAGTATCATTTGCAAATACCATCAGTGTCGACATCATAAACACCATGAATATAGCTGTTAGACTCGTTAATAAACGTTTTTTCATTTTTCACTTTTCTCCTTTCTTACTAAGCTATATTAGTTAATTTCATATGTTTTAATAAATTTTACTTACCTGTATATATTTAACCTTATAGAAAAAAATATTACCTATTTCTATAATTTTTAACATCTTTAATGAAATTTTTATTAATAATAATGTAGTAAAATACATAATATTGTAGTATTTTATTTATAATTGAATATAAATATCTGTGAAATATTTATTATTGAATTTGGGGTTAACAGGTGGTGATATATTTGAAAAAAATCATCAGATTACTATTAAATTTAGTACTAATTTTGATGTTAACATTTTCTGTTTATAACATTTATTTAAATGTATCCCAGTACAAAAAAGCTGATACTATATATGAAGATATTAGAGAAGTCAGAGGGTCAATTAAAAATATTGAAGATAATGAAGATACTGAAAAAGTTAGTGAATCGAATAAGTCTACTGAAGGTGATAAATATTGTGAACTTTCGTATATAAATTCAGACTATAGATTTTGGTTAAAAGTCGATAATACTAATATTGATTATCCGGTCGTTCAAAGTAAAGATAATAACTACTACCTTAAGCGTGACTTTAATAAAAATCCTCTAGCTTCTGGTAGTCTATTTATGGATTATAGAAATAACTTCGAAGAAGATAATAGTGTTATTGTATATGGTCATCATATGAAAAATAAAACTATGTTTAGCGAACTTGATAATTTTAAAAATGAAAGTTTTTTTTATGAAAATAATCTAATAAGAGTTGAACATAAAGATACAACATATACTTATGAAGTATTTTCTATTTACGTAGCAGATTTCAATAATGAAGATTACCTAAAAGTTGATTTTGAGGATGAACAAGATAAAAAGAAATATCTAAGCTATATAAAAAATAGATCATTATATAAAAAAGATATAGGCTTAAATTCTAATGATAATATAATCACTCTTTATACTTGTAGTTATGAATTTGAAAATGCGCGTACTATTGTTCATGGTAAGTTAATATCTAAGGAGTAGATAAAAAAATAAATATACAATCATCCATTTAACAAAAATATTTCACCGTAGCGAATTATTTTTAACCTATACCCTAGCAATGGAAGACAGCTGAGAGGTCGTTACCTCACTACTTAGCGCAGGGAAACTATACAAAGAAGAAGTTCTAATACATAGAGTTTGATTTAACCTTCAACGGTTTCTTATAGATCACCTATTGGAGGTTAAATCATTATAAAGAAAAGTATAAATACAAAGCCCGTAAATAATAGTTCAGTCATGACCATTAAACAGTAGGCACTGATTTATTATTTACTCTCTACTTTAGATAGCTCATATGAAGTAAAATAAAAAAGATTAATCTCAATTTAGTAGTGATCTGCTATACTCAAATTAACCTTTTTCTTTGTATTTAAATTCCTGTAACAGTTGCGGATATAGACCTGTACCCTTTAGGGTATATTATGGTGGAGATAGATTAAATTCATCATTATTTTTAGGAGATATATCCTTTTAGTAACAGAAGAAATTATTATTATTGAAACTATAGACGCATCTAAAGTTATAGATAATATAGTAGGTATTTTATATAACAAATAATTTGACAATTACTAACTTAACTAAATAGATCAATCTATCAGTAATTCAATTAAAGGGCAGTACATAGGGGAGTCAAGAGTTAAATATACAAGAATAAAGTGTTGTGGCTATCTACTTATAGCGTATATCGATTAAGAATAAGGGAAAACATATATAGTAATCATAGGGTTTCTATTTTTACGGAGAATAACAAATGCATCATGGAGAAAGGTTGATTTTTATGTCACGATCAATTAATAATACATCGATAAATAGACGAAGATATTTTATGGTTTTTATTTGTATGTTCATTCAAGCAGTCCCATATGCAATTGCTCAAAATATTCAACCCCTATTTGTTCCTTACGTAGTCGAGCAATTTAATTTCTCATTAGCTTCTTTTAGCTTAATTTTTACATTTGGAGCATTAGCTTCATCGTTATTTTCTCCTTTTTTAGGTAAACTATTTGGTAAAGTTAATATCAAGTTAATTTTTATTGCAGGGACTGTTATATCAAGTGTAGCATTTATCGCATTTGGAATTGCAAATACTTTACCAGAGTTTTACATTTACGCAGCTATTCAACAAGTAGGATGTCTTCTTTTTTCTAGTTTAGGAGTTCCTTTTATTATTAATAATTGGTTTCCAGCTAAAGGACGTGGAAGGGCATTAGGAATAGCTTTCTCAGGTGGAGCTCTTGGAAATGTCTTTTTACAACAATTAACTTCATATTCATTAGCAACACAGGGACCTTCAGCTTCATATGTTATATTTGGTATAGCTTCATTACTAGTGAGTTTACCAATTGTCTTACTCTTCATCCGCTTACCTAAAAAATCAGAAGTATCAAGTATTAAAGACGATGAACAACAAGTAACAGAAATTCAAGATGAAGGATTAAGTGCTACCGAAGTACGTAAGAATAAATATTTTTGGATTTTTTCGATTGGTTATTTTATTATAGCAATTGCTGTTTCAGCTTTAAGTACACAGTATGCGACTTATTTTACAGCTGAATTGCATTTTAATGCTTTATTAGTAGGGACTTTAGGATCGGTATTTGCTGCTTGTTGTTTAATCGGAAATCTTAGCGGTGGAGTTCTATTTGACAAACTTGGAACATTTAAAACTATGTTTATTGCGATGGTTTTACAAGTTATAGCGATTCTTGCAATGCTAGTAGCTAAATCAATTCCAACAGTTGCATTTTTGTTCTCAATTGGTTATGGATTAAATGTTTATTCATATATGTCAGCACCAGCATTTATGGCAAGTGACGTTTTCGGTAAAAAAGAAGTAAGTATTAAATTAGGGATCATTAATTTAATATTCTGGGGTGGATATGCTGCAGGCTCAGGTTTATTTGGAATAATTGTTGATGAAGTAAGCTTTACAGCTGCATGGATAACTTTACTAGGATGCACAGTTATAGGTTATTGGTTATTATTAACAGGCGTTAAAGGATATAAAAATAAATCTTTATCATAGAATAATTAATTAAAATCTATCCACTTCGATCTCTGAAGAAAACCTTATTATTAGGAATCAAATGAATGGACCATCTCCTATAATGAGATAGTTCTTTTATGTCATTAAAAGAAAAATGTTATTTCTGAAGAACTAGGCGATGATTAAAGTTACTTAATTTCTTTTTTGTTAGTTTTAATAGTAATTTTACTCATAGTTGAGGCTAATGCCACCATGGATACAATTTCATTATAAGATTACATTTTATAGTAGGCTATTATTTCAATGAAGTATTTTATAAAAATACTTGAAACCATTGATAGTAAACAAAAAAACA
>NZ_AEXQ01000089.1:0-14183 GCF_000191865.1 Turicibacter sp. HGF1 | reverse complement strand
CTTTTTATTATTTTAAATAATTCGTTCCAAAATCAATTAAGGATCTAAAATCAATTAATCGACAAACAGCTCCACCAATACTTGCTTTTTTAACTTCAACTGCTTCTTCATAAGCAGCTCCTAATTCATTAAAAGAACTTGAATCAAGTGCTAAATCTTCAAATTCTACTAAAGTACGTTTCCCATTTTTCATGATAACTGCTTCGTGTTTAACTGTTTCACGGCAGTTTGCAAAATACTCAGCTAAATGCAATGCTGTAACATTTTCATAGTCTACCCCTAGACATAAAACTTTAGCATCTTGAGCATATAACTTTTGTAATGGTGAACCGTCCCCTAACATTGAATTTAGACGATGATTATTTAAATACCATTCAGCCTTACGTCCTGTTGCAATAAAAGAAGCGACAGGATGTGCACTTCGGCTAACATTTTGGCTCATTGCAAAAGTACAAGCAATTTCACCAGATTCAATTGGAGATAGATTAACATCATAAGCCGGCGTATTCTTTTTAATTTTATCTTGCCACTTAGTTGGTAAATCTAAATCGAAAAAACTCGGACACACTTGGTCGAGACGATGACTTGGCATAATAACGGTTGTATGATATCCCGTTACCTCATAAATTGCTTCAATTACTGTTTGTGCCCCACCAATAATAAAATTGAAACTTTTTAAATTACTATAAACCATTAAAAGCTCAGTGTTTTCTACACCTAACTCTTTTAGCCCTTTAATTAGGTCGTTTTTAGTAACAGGTTTATTTGTTTTGCTTACTATGTCTTTTAATATCATCATGCTCAACCCTTCCCATTTATTCTAATTCTCTTTATTAAGAATAAGTTTGCTCCCACATAACGCCTATCCTTAATTCATTCCTGTTCTAAGCCTAGCTAATACCCCATTGCCAACTTATTACCTACATTGTATAAAACTTTATACCATTTGAAAAGTGGGCATTCGCACACAAGAAAAAAGTACCATAAAAAACAAAAAGCTCCTATTCCATTTAAAAAGAATAAAAGCTTTTTTACAATTAACTATTTTTTATGCATTTGATCAATCTTCTTAACTTTCTCAACCCTTTGAACATATTTTTCAACACTTGAAAGATAATCCGTATGCATCCACGTTTTGACAATCTCGAGAGCAATTGCTGAACCAATAATTTTTCCACCCAAGCATAAAACGTTTGTATCGGAATGAGAACGAGCCAAGCTCGCACAAAAGGGGTCTTGGCATACAGCCGCATACACCCCCGGTACTTTATTTGCAATCATTGCACTTCCATAGCCAACACCATCGACAAAGATTCCGCGCTCTACTTCTTCATGACTTACAGCTAAAGCTGCTGGATAAACGTGATCAGGTAAATCACACGCCTCCTGACTATTTGTTCCAAAATCTACAACTTCATGACCTTCATTTTCTAAATATCTCTTAATTTCTTCTTTTAAATCATGTCCTGCATGATCACATGCCATTCCAATTTTCATCCACATCACCTCAAAATATCTAAACTTTAAATCATCTATCTTGATTATAATTATCCATTTCAAGGAATTTATACTAATTTTCAATCTAAAAAAGAGCCGGACTATCCGACTCTTTCATTTACGCGATTATTATAAAGTGATTGTTGCTTTCCATAATCCGTGTAAGTTACACCAAGCATAAACTTCTACTTCACCTTTGAAATCTCCGATTGGGAAGATTGCTTCTGGTTTTTCAGTTGCTTTGATTTCACGACGCATTACTAAATCCGAAGCTTTTACAGCTACGAATGGAATCCAGTGTTTTTCGATGCTTGGATGCTCTACTTCACCAACAGAAACTTTTAATACCCCATTTTCAACAGTTGGAACTGGCATGTGTTTTTCAACAGCAGCTTCAGTTGAGTTAGGTACTAATTCTTCCATTTTTTTACCGCAGCACATTACTGGAACTTTATGATCTTCAATTAATTCAATGACATTTCCACAAGTTGGACAAATATAAAATTTCATTGTTATTCCTCCATTTAATTGGTTTATTTTTCTTTTTAACTATATTTATATTATAACGATGACTCTTTAAAACTACAACCAAAATGCACTCAATTTTTATAAATAATAATTATTATTAATATTATATGATGCATTTTAAAAAATAAAAAAGAGTAATCACTTATAGTGTGATTACTCTCGATTTTTTTATAACTGCAATTCTGGTTTTAATTCACAAAATTCTGATTTTAGACGTGGCATAACTCTAAAATATGAATATAAGAGCCAGACTGTTGCACCTACCCAAGCAAATGGACTTGCTAAACAAACGCCCGCATATCCGATTAATCCCGGCAACGTAAAAGCAACACCCGTACGCATAATTAATTCCATTACACCCGCAAACATAGGTGCTACTGTGCTTCCAAGACCTTGTAAAGTAAAACGATATAAGAATAGTAATCCTAAGATTGGGAAAAAGGTTGCCACTGTATTTAAATATTGTTGTGAATAAGTTAAAACTTCAGTTCCTTCTGTTTCAACAAAGAATCCAACAAAGTAAGTTCCAAAGAAGACAACAATTAAAGCTGACACAACATTTACACATAATGTTAAAATTGTAGCCTGTTTAACCCCTTGACGTACACGTCCAAGCTCTCTCGCTCCGATATTTTGAGCTGAGAATGTTGCCATCGTCATTCCAATTGCAATAGATGGTTGAATTACTAACTGCTCTACTTTTGTTGCCGCTGTAAAGGCTCCAACAACTGTTGATCCAAAACTATTAATTGCCACTTGTAAAATCATAACCCCAACTGCTGTAATTGAATATTGTAACGCCATTGGAATTGAAACTGCCATAAGTTCTTTAACCAATAATCTATCCAATTTAAAGTGGTGCTTTTGTAATGTAAGGATATCCGATTTTTTCTTCATGTAAACGAAACATAAAAAAGCTGATAATCCTTGAGAAGCAATCGTTGCAGCAGCTGCTCCCGCTACTCCCATATTAAAGTTAATAATTAAAACTAGGTCTAATACGATATTTGTAATGGAGGCAATGATTAAAAAATAAAGTGGTGTTTTACTATCTCCAAATGCACGTAAAACCGACGCTAATAAGTTATAAGAAATAGTGGCAATAATTCCACCAAAAATAATACTTACATAGGTATTCGCATCAGCTAAAATATCAGCTGGCGTATTCATAATTTGTAATAACGGCTTAGCAAAAATCATGCAAATAATGGTGATAATGACTGTTGCGATAGCTGACAGGTAAATAGACATTGCAGTTGCCTTTTTTACCCCTTCCTCATCATTAGAACCAAATCGCTGTGATATAATCACTGAAAAACCATGAGTTAATCCATTAATAAAACCTAAGATTAGAAAAACTAATCCTCCTGTTGCACCAACTGCTGCTAAGGCTTGAACCCCCACGAACTTTCCAACAATCGCTGTATCCACCATACTGTATAATTGTTGAAATAAATTTCCGATTAAAATCGGAATCATAAATGCCAAAATTAACTTAATTGGACTCCCTTTCGTCATATCCGTCATCGTTTTCTCTCCTCCTCTTTTATACTCTATATCCAAAATTTTTCAAAATTCTATAACATCTTAACAGTGGTCTAGAAATATGTCAATGGGTTCCCTACGCTAAGTAGCGAGCCAAAGGCTCACTACTTAGCTTTCCTCCACTAGTAGGGCAATTCCTCATAATAGCTTGCCACCCTATTAAACAAAAAATTATACCCCAACTTTTGGGGTGGGACCCCCCAGCGATTAACTATTCCTCTACTGCTGGAGCACTCCTTTATAGCTGTCGGCCTTCCCATTAATTAAAGGCTCACTACTTAGCTTTCCTCTACTAGTCAGGCAATTCCTCATAGTAGCTTGCTACCCTATTAAACAAAAAATTATACCCCAACTTTTTTTGGGGGAAAAGTTTCCTCAACTATTGGGGTGGCCCCCAGCTATTGGCGTTAGACAATCTATTCTTCCACCGCTGGGACACTCCTCTATCATTGTCTGCCTCTATATTAAGCAAAAAACAACGGAATCTCTATGAAACACTCCTTAACATCTTACCATTTAATTCCTTGTTCAAAATTAAAGAAATTATCTGGATCGTACTTAGCTTTTACCAATTTTAATCTCGGTAAATTTTCTCCATAGTATTGTTTTTCATAGTTTTGTTGGG
Organism: Turicibacter sp. HGF1; assembly: GCF_000191865.1. Taxonomy (NCBI): domain Bacteria; kingdom Bacillati; phylum Bacillota; class Erysipelotrichia; order Erysipelotrichales; family Turicibacteraceae; genus Turicibacter; species Turicibacter sp. HGF1. The sequence goes on along the minus strand of NZ_AEXQ01000089.1, from coordinate 9,988 downwards.
CGATTGGGAAATTAATAAAGGATCCTTCTGTATAAGTCGATAAAATTTTAAATCGTTCTTCTACCCACTGACGGTTAGTTGGCGCATATTTCGACTCTTCCCAGACCGATTGGAATCCTAAAATAAAGATAGCATCGCGATAATAATATGCACTTTCTTGTGGACTAACATCAGACACGGCTCCACCTACTCCATAAAACGTAATCGCTGTGTATAATGAACCTTCGGCACGTACCTCAATTAAATGAAGCATCTCTTTTAATTCTACCTCTGTGTAATGACGATAAATAAATCGTCCACCTGAACGATACTTTTCAAAATCAGGATGAGAATCTTGGACTGCACGATTCGCTTCAAGCACTGACATATAATCTAAGTCATAATCTGTCCCATCATTAAATTGATTTAGCAATGCATCGGCTTCTTCTTTCGTTCCATAAAAGATCCCCGTTAATCTAACACCTTGTCCCTTTGTTTCAGAATTATACATCGCCATTTTTAAGTTTAAACGACGATCTAAGTCTTTAAAAAATTGTTGATAACGGCTAGCCACCTCAATCACTTTTTCTACACTAACGCGTTGATAATCAATGTTAACCAATGTACACATCGCCATTTTTTCTGGTAACTTATATGTCAACTTTGTTACAACACCAAAGTTTCCACTACCACCACCTTTTAAAGCCCAATATAAATCAGGATTCATTTGATGATTGGCTACTAGCTTGTCTCCCTTATAATCAATGACTTCAGCTTCAATTAAGCTATCACATCCTAAACCGTATAAACGGCTTGAATATCCCCAGCCTCCACCAAGCGTAAATCCAGCGACACCTACCGTTGGACACCCTCCACCTGGAAATGGATATCCTGCACCGCAAACAGCTTCATATAATTCACGATTTCGAACTCCACCTTCAACGGTAACGATTTGATTGACTTCATCCAACTTTATTTTATTTAAATGACTTACATCAATGACTAGAAGATCATTACCTGTTGAATAGCCTTCATAATGATGAGATCCTGAGCGAATACGAAATGGTATCTTATTTTCTTTTGAGAATTTTAAGGCATTCATAACATTCTCTTCATTTTGACAATAGACCATAGCTTGTGGATATTTTTGAATTGCTCGATTCCAAGCTTGTCGACTTTCTTCGTATTCAAAATCATCTTTCGTTATAACTTTTCCTGTTAACTTTTTAAAGTTCATTTTTCACACCTTCAATCTCCTAAACTCATTAACATATTAGTATACCTTAAAAGTATTCTCAAAAGAAAGACATTTCAATACGAATAAAAAGTGCAAAGGAAATTTCCCTTTACACTTTTTATTATTATTCAGCTTTTAATACATAAACACGTGATGCATAGTCTCCATTTTCACCATTATATTTTTCAAGAATTTCTCCACGTGTAATATCACTTGTTAGTAATCCTAAGTTCATTAACTCATCTCCGTAATGAGTTGTTTCATTAATAGATACATGATACTTAAAGTTTTCGTTTAATCCTTGTAATTTTACACGTAAGTAACTGTTATTTACTGTTGTTAATGGACGATAGTATCCAACTAATGCTGTTTTTTGGTCGGGTGAAACCATCATCCAGGAAGTAATATCATTTTCAAATGGACTTAGTAAACGATAGAAAGTTCCATGCATCATGGTTTCACGGTGTTCTTTAAAGAATTCAATTTGCTCGGCGACCTGTTCTTTTTCTACATCTGTTAATTTATTTAGGTCTAGTTCATATCCAAATGTTCCGAAATAAGCAACATTTGCACGTGTACTAAGTGGAACCTGTCTAAACGTTTGATGATTCGGAATGGCAGAAACGTGAGACCCCATACTACAAATTGGGTAAACCATTGAAGTTCCGTATTGAATTTTTAATCGCTCTATGGCATCTGTATCATCACTTGTCCATGTTTGTGGTGCATAGAATAACATTCCTGGATCAAAACGTGCCCCACCACTTGCACAAGATTCAAATAAGATTTCTGGATACTTTGAAGTTAAGCGGTTATATAAATCATAAACACCTAAAATATATTTATGCATAACTTTTCCTTGATCTTCTGCTTTTGCAGTAGCAGAGAAACATTCTGTAATGTTACGATTCATATCCCACTTAATATAAGAAATTGGTGTTTTTTCTAATACTTTATCCATTAAATCAAAGATATAATCAACAACTTCAGAACGTGAGAAGTCTAATACATATTGATTACGACCATGACATGATCCGCGATTCGGTGTTGCTAAAATCCAATCTGGATGAGCACGATATAAATCTGAATCTTTATTCACCATTTCTGGTTCAAACCATAATCCAAATTTGATCCCTAAGTCCACAACTTTTTGTGCTAATCCTTCAATCCCATTTGGAAGCTTTTCATGATTCTTCACATACCAATCACCAAGCCCGCGGTGATCATCTTCACGATTACCAAACCATCCATCATCTAAAACAAATAATTCTACCCCTAAATCTTTTGCTGTTTTGGCAATGTTTAGAATTTTATCCTCATTAAAATCAAAGTAAGTTGCTTCCCAGTTATTAATTAAAACAGGACGAACACGATCACGCCAATAGCCACGAGCTAAACGAGTACGATATAACTCATGATAAGTTTGACTCATTCCATTTAATCCATCTTGGCTATAAACCATAACTACTTCTGGTGTTTGGAATACTTCACCTTGATTTAATACCCAGTTAAAACGATTTGGATGTAATCCCATTGTGATACGAGTCACACCATATGTGTCAACCTCAGCTTGCGCTAAGAAATTTCCACTATAAACAAAGCTAAATCCATAAACTTCTCCAGAAAATTCATCAGCATTTGGACGTTTTAATGCAAGGAATGGGTTATATTGATGGCTACTTGTTCCACGCATGCTGTAAATTGCTTGAATTCCATGCTCTAAACGACGTGATTTAACATGACGTTCACGTGACCATGATCCTGTTAATTCAATCATCTCATAATTTGAATCTGGTAAATCCACACAAGCACTCATGGCATTTGTTAACGTAATTTTTTCTTCCCCTAAATGATTGAATCGTGCATTACGTGTAATGACTGGGCGTGTTTCATAAATGGTATAGGTTAAAACTAACTCCGTATTAATTACTTCATCTTTTAACGTAATTTCTAGTGTTTTTGCCTCATCTTCATCTTCTACATAAGTGGCAGGTAAACAATCTATTAACGCCGGTTTACCACGATAGATTTTGTGTGATACATACTCAAAATGAGTCACATGACTTCCGTTTTCCTGCATAATTTCATAAGCTGGATACTTAAAATCTCCTGTTCCATAAGTTGGGTACTCTAATTTAAAATGTTCCAATGTAAAAAATGGATTTCCTTCATAAACACAAGCTGCCATTGCACGTTTACTCGTTTCTAATAAATGTGCAAAGGAGTCATTATGACGGATTCTTTTTCCATAATATAATTGTCCTAATTGGTTATTCTGTAAAATTGTTATAATATAACTTACATGATCATTATATAAATGAAATTCTTTTGTTACTTCATTAAATAAAATTGCCATTTTACTCTCTCCCTTTTAACACGTTTGGCGTTTCAAATATGGCTTCATTATAAAACAGAATACGCTTACTTTAAATGTCATCATGTTAGTTATATATGGCTAAATGTATTATATGAAGTAAAATTTATTAAAAATAAAAAAAAGCGCGATCATTAAGGAGGGGAGATCACGTCTTTTTTTTATTTTAGTATTCAAACAAAAAGTTTTGAAGTACTGATAATGGGGGATAAATTACATTTGAAAAAGTCTTGGCAAGGACTAATCTTAGTATTTCAATTTGTTGTCTTGAATAAGACTTTTTTATTATTTCATATAAATCGAATAAAGACAAACAATTTACTCTAACCAATAATTGTATTTATACTGTATGCACTCTGTATCGACTCGATGTTTTTTTTACCTATCTTTTCACTATAAAAGAACTACCTTTTTTAAGATAGTTCTTACCTTTTTACTGAGCTAAATAATTTACCTCACGATTTAAATGTTGTAGTGAAATTTCATCCGAATCGTATCCCAACATGGCTTTAAACAATTCATCATTATCCTCTAAAACCCAATTGCCATCTACTTTTGTTAGATTTAGTTCTAATTCACGAGTAACATACTGCTTTTTTATATCAGGATTATCGATTAAGTTAACTAAGACACTAATCTCAAAATCATCTATTTTAGAACCAACTGATGTTAATTCTTCATCGATGACAGGTTTAATCGTTTGTTCTACTAATCCCGCTTCATAATCTTCTAACATCATATCTAAATTTACATTACTAATTTGTACTTTTACCGTTGCTTGATCATCCGTAACATTACTTTCTAACACCTTATAGTGCATCGTTGGTAGTACTTTATTTAAAAAGACTGTTTCGACACTAGAAGTTGTTGATAGACGAATGGCGATATCTTCATTATCATATTGAAGAGACTTATAGTGATCAAGTAACTCTACGACACTTTTTTGAGGTAAATATCTTTGGTAACTAGCTGTAAATAATACAAATAAAAACACTGGAATAATGATTGCTGCCACGGTCCTAACTTTATTTTCCACTGGGCCACCTCCTAACAATATTATTATAATTACCATTATCTTCTTAGATATTCCAATTTTAAAAACTAAAGTAAAATGACTTGCTGAGTCAATCTTGACTCATCTGCTGCAAAAGCCATTCTATGACTTTCTAGTGAAACTAATGCCGATGTTTTAGCTTCATGTTTTTTCCCATTTAAGTAATCCTCAACAGCGTCAACAAAATCTTGTAACAATCTTGAATCTCCACCACCATGTCCCTTGTGTCCTGAAATATCATCTTTCGGCTCAATAACCTCAACTTGCTTCGTTAAAAAATCATAAACTTCAATTTGATTAAATCCCATGTGCCCTCGAATTTCTCCTTTAGAACCCATGATTTTAATTGTTCTCGTTACCTCATGCGTAAAGGCGCTTAAATTAAATGTTGCACTAACTCCATTTTCAAATTCTAAAATTGTCACCTGATGATCCATCACATCATTATCACAACAATAAACGCAACGTCCGTAAGGTCCATGTGCTAAAGCTTCTTTGACCCCTTCTTCTGTTTGATTTTCAGTAATCACAGATGTTGGCCATTTTCCAATATTTTGTGGATATAATTTTAAAGCTGAATAAGGACAATCTGATTCAATTAGGCAATCAATACAACGTGATGATGCCTTTAGTGGCATACACTCCTTCTTAAAATGCTGAAGGTTTCCAAACGATGCAATCTTTATACATTTTGCCCCCACCAAGAAATTTAAAATATCGAAATCGTGACAGCTCTTCGCTAAAATAATAGGGCTCGTTTCCACTGAATTACGCCAATTCCCACGCACAAAACTATGCGCCATATGATAATAACCAATATTCTCATTATGCTGAATCGATGCAATCTTTCCGATTGCCCCTTCATCAATTAAACGTTTAATCGTGCTAAAAAACGGTGTATATCGTAAAACATGACAAACCATAAACACTTGGTTTGGATAATTTATAGCTAAATTCTCAAGCTTATCCACCTCCTCGAGTGTATTAGTCATCGGTTTTTCGAGTAGGATATGGTATCCTTTTTCGAGCGCTAATTTAGCAGGTTCATAATGCATGTCATCATTCGTACAAATAAGCACCGCGTCACAAAATTTATCAATCGCTAGTAACTGCTCCCAAGACTCGAAGAGAAACTCATCTCTTAGATGATGATGATTCTTCATATACTCTCGTCGCTCCCTAATCGGTTCTGCTACCCCGACTACTTCAACCCCTTCCATTCCTTTTAAAACATAATCTGCATACGTATCTTTTCCTCTTTGACCCGCACCAATCACTGCAACCTTAATCATAACTCTCTCCCTCTTTTTTTAAAAATATCATCTATATTCTTTATCATTCTATCGAAACATTTTTCACATTTTTAAAAATCAACCTTCATAAATAAACCTTATTTTTAGTAACGCCTACCATAGTCCTGATAAAAGTTTTCCAACTATGAAAAACTTATCACTACTTATATATATTCACGTGCCTATCATTACAGACTATCTCGTACTGTATAAAACATAAAATAGTTTCTATCTTTTAATATAGAGGAAATAAAACTTTTCTAATTATGAAAAGCTTATCTAAAATCCTACATTTATGTCTTTAAATTTAATTTCATAAAAAATTTGTCAACATATGAGGAATATGTTATAATTCTGCCTAAGAATCGATGAAATATATTCTGTATATGGGTACCTGGAATATATCGAGATATTGGTACAACCGGCTTTTTAAAATGAGCCGGTTTTTTTTCGGCCATTTTGAGAAAACAAAAAAACTCAGGTTATTTAACCTGAGTCAACTTCTTTTTATTTATCTTCTCTAATCATATAACGATTTTCGTCTTGGTCATAGAAGGTAAACATTTTTCCATAAGGCATGATTTTTAAATCATCAACCTTAATTCCTTTTTCCTTCATTTCTTCATAGGTAACCTGAATATCTTGTGTGCTTAAAATAATTGATGGATGTTCAACATTTGTTTGTGGATTTTGAGATTTCATTAGTGCTTTTTCATAAATAACAAATGATGTTAGGCTATCTGTTTGGGGTTTTACTTCTACCCATTTAAAACCAGGTCCCATTGGTTTAATATCACAATCAAATCCCATTTTTTCAGTCCAAAAGGCCATCGCTTCATCTTGATTTTGAACATAAATCGTTACTTTACTAATATAGTTAATCATGTGTATCCCTCCTTTGGTCTAACCTATTCTATCATATCCCCACTACTTTGCCCAAATATATGGCCTTTTTTTCTAAGTATATCTAGTCATTCCGAAAAATTCAAATTAACTGATAAGTGATCTCTCCCTATGACTGTTGATTCAAAAACATTTCTTGCATTTGAAGCATATTCCTCAGGTGTTAATAATGCTGCCCCAAAATGTGTTAACAGTAGCGACTTAACATTCCCCTTTTTAGCTAATGTCGCCGCCTCTTTGAAGGTCATATGTTTATTTTTAATCGCTTTTTCGATTTCTTCATCAAATGCATAAGTTCCCTCACAAATAAATAAATCACTACCTTCGATAAAGGGAATAATCTCTAAAATCGGACGAGTGTCTGTCACTAAACTAACTTTAATCCCCTTGCGAACTTCACCAAGAACAAGATGCGGATAATATTCTCTCTCCTCATAAAATATGGGCTCATCTGATTTTTGTAATTGATTCCAAATATCCTTTGGAACCTTATTAGATAGAGCTTTTTCTAAATCAAATTTTGGACGTCGTTTAACATATAGTTGATATCCTATACAGGGTGAGGAATGATCAAGCTCTAACGTTTTAATGACTATCTCTCCTTTATACAGCTCAATTTCCTGTTGTGGATTCTCAATCACGTTTATTTCATACGGCAAATACTTTGCGATGACGCGAGCTGCTGATACAGCTTCGCTAATCCCCTCTGGTCCTAAAATTAAAAGAGGGTTAACTCGTCCACTATTTCCAATCGTTCCAAGTAACCCTGGTAACCCAATAATATGATCACCATGAATATGCGTAATACAAATCATATCAATACTTTTAAATCCACTATTGATTTCTCTCATAGATACCTGGGTTCCTTCTCCACAATCAATTAAAATTTTATTCCCTCTATAAGTGATGAGCGTTGCCGATAAATATCGCCCTGGCAAAGGCATCCCACCCCCAGTTCCTAATAGTGTAACATCTAACATAACCTTTTCACTCCTTTTAATGTTTATATATATGTAGCTAAACTTATATATTTAAAATGATAAAATCAATCTATTTGTATACAAAAAAACTGCTTTAACTTAGTTCCCACCTAAGCTAAAGCAGTTTTTCCTCTGATACAGTTCATTGTAACAAATGAATTGTTACTTTCATAAAAATTCAAATGACAAATTAGAAGACATTACCCTATTTATTCTATAATTTTTATTTTTTAGCTCTCTCCTTCTAAAAAATAAAAATTTTCATTACTTCTGTATTGCTCCCATTGCAAAACAGAAGTTAATTAATTTCCCAATGTACATTACCCTTTGTACATCATTATCATACTATAAACGAGTGATATATATAAAGAAAAAAAATATCACATCTAACTTGTGATATTTTCAGAAAACTAAAAAATTATATAAAGGTGAGTACTCTTCTTCACTTAATGAAGTACGAGTTGATACCTGTTTAAGAAATGTCTTTTTTATTTGATTAACAGTATCTTCAGGAAGAGCTTCTGTTTCAACCAGCTCTTTTAACTCTTGTTGTAGTAACACTACTTTGTCCATTTGTTTAGTACGCCAATATAAATCTAATTGTTTATCAAACCACATTTTTTTAGAATTAGTACTCCAAGAGGATAAGATAGTGGACTTAATTTGTGTATAGTATGATTGAGCTTCCTCATATTCCTCCATCTCAAAATATACTGCACCAATTAATAAAAGAGTTAAGGCTTTTTCTAAATCACTTTCACGATACGAAAAAGCTTTTTTTAATATTTCTAATGCTTTTGAATACTCGTGGTTTGCTATGTAATTCCACCCTAAAGAATGATAAATATGTTTTAAATACGGTTCATACTCTGGCTCATCAAGTAAAGCTAATAAATAATCTCGGGATTCTAATATCAGACCATTATTTCGTAAAATTTCTACTTTAATAAGGATTGCCTTGACATAATGCTTAGAAGGATAAATATTAGCTTTAGAAGTTAATTGGTTAATCATTTCTAATGCTAACTGATGCTGTCCCATTTGATAATAAGTAAGGATTAACAATACATCAATCTCTTTAATTTGTTCTTCAGTTTTTGCGTATCCAATGGCTATTGAAAGTTTTGAAATAGACTCTACATATCGTCCTAACTTTCTCAACATAATTCCAAATTGTTGATATAAATGATAGGGATTAATATCTTCTTTAATGGCTCGATCAATGGCTATTTGAAAATGTTTAACGGCTTCTTGACCATCATTCCTCATGAAATAATACTGCCCTAATAATTTATCCAACTGAATCATATAGCTTGTTAAATTATACTGCTTAGCCACACTCATCAATTCATCATATTGGTCAACAATCGTATCTATTGTTAAACGTTGTTCAAAAAATTCACGTGCTTGCTCCTCTGGGGTTTTTAAAAATTCATCCAATGTATATAATGACCGCATTTCACCTTCTGTTAATGTAACTAAGGCATCATATATATCAATTAACGTTTTTTCTGGAGGTTGCCGCTTATTTGTTTCAATCATACTTAAATAATGTTGAGTAATCCCAAAATGTTGAAAAGTCCCCTGTTTTAAATGAAATTGTTGTCGAACTTGACGTATTTTTTCTCCAACTGTATAAAACAACTACTTCACTCCTAAACTAGTTTTTTCATTATTTTTTATTTTTTCTACCTATAAAGATACCATATCTACTCAAAACAATACATTAAATTTCCTATTTTGCTAAATATAATGTCAAAATTGAGATAAAACAGGAAAATTTTTTTTAATAATCAGAGAATCTATCGTATTTAATCGCAAAAGATAAACTTTATCATACAATGTATTATAAAGAATTTTTATTATATTTATTCCTATGGAGGTGTGAGTACAGATGACATCCTCTAGCTATGATCAAGCCATTAATAATTTAATTGCATCCATCGCTTTAGAAGAAACATCTTTATCTCAAATCATTCAATCACAGGCCACCAAATTAGATACAATTATTAATAATCAGGGGATAACAGCAAATGATTTGCAAGATGTTGAAGCCTGTTTAACATCCATGCATCAAGCTATTTCTAAACTTGAAACAATTCTTGAAGCTAAAATTGAATTTTTTGATTCCGAATATTCTCAATAAAAAAACTATCTCAAGAATTCTTG